>CAKSPN010000123.1 GCA_934481375.1 uncultured Clostridia bacterium | reverse complement strand
CCTGTACATACGGTGCGCTCGGCGCATTTTCGACGGGTGTAGGCTCAACGGATATGGCTGCCGGTATGGCAACCGGAAAAGCATGGTTTAAAGTACCCGAGGCGATAAAGTTTAATCTTAAAGGAAAATTCAGAAAATACGTAAGCGGAAAAGACCTTATACTTTACATAATAGGCAAAATAGGCGTTGACGGAGCGCTTTACAAGAGTATGGAATTTACGGGCGAGGGCGTACACGCAATGTCTATGGACGACCGCTTTACGGTTGCCAATATGGCGATTGAAGCAGGTGCGAAAAACGGAATATTTGAGGTTGACGAAAAAACAATCGAGTATATGAAAGAACATTCCGACAGGGAATATACGGCATTTTCGGCGGACGAGGACGCAGAATACGCACGTGTAATAGACATTGACCTTGCGGAGGTACCGCATACGGTAGCATTTCCGCATCTTCCCGAAAACGCAAGAACGCCCGAAAACTGGGGCGATGTTGCAATCGATCAGGTTGTTATCGGCTCATGTACAAACGGCAGACTTTCCGATTTACAGCATGCGGCGGCGATTTTAAAAGGAAAGCACGTTAAAAAAGGCATACGTGCGATAATCTTCCCGGCAACGCAGAAAATTTATCTTGACGCTTTAAAGGACGGCACTTTGCAGACTCTTGTTGAGGCAGGCTGTGTAATTTCAGCGCCTACATGCGGTCCGTGTCTGGGCGGTCATATGGGAATACTTGCGGAGGGCGAAAGATGTGTGTCAACGACAAACAGAAACTTTGTCGGACGTATGGGACACGTTGAAAGCGAAGTATATCTCGCAAGCCCCGAGGTTGCGGCGGCAAGCGCAGTGACGGGAAAAATCACGGCGCCGGAAGAAATTATGTAAGGACGGTGGATTGAAATGAAAGCAGCGGGAAAAGTTATAAAATACGGAGATAATATAGATACGGACGTTATAATTCCGGCAAGATACCTTAACACATCTCTCCCCGAGGAGCTGGCAAAGCACTGTATGGAGGATATAGACAAGGATTTTGCAAAGAAGATAAAAGACGGAGATATAATGGTAGGCGGAGCAAACTTCGGCTGCGGTTCTTCAAGAGAACATGCGCCCATTGCAATAAAGGCAAGCGGTATTTCGTGCGTTATTGCGGAAAGCTTTGCAAGAATATTTTTCAGAAACTCAATAAATATCGGACTTCCTATTCTTGAATGTCCCGAGGCGTCAAAGGATATTGACTGCGGCGATGACGTGGAAGTAGACTTTGATACGGGCGTTATAACAAACAAAACAAAGAATAAGACATATCAGGCGGCGGCATTTCCCGAGTTTATGCAGGAGCTTATAAATGCCGGAGGACTTGTAAAGTACATTAAGGGAGGCAATATATAATGAGCGAATTTAACATTGCGGTTATAAAAGGCGACGGAATAGGCCCCGAGATAGTAGAGGGAGCAGAAACCGTATTGGACGCCGTTTCAAAAAAATACGGACACAAATTCAACTATAACGACGTGTATATGGGAGGTTGTGCCATAGATAAATTCGGCGAGCCGTTACCGCAGGAAACGATAGATATATGCCAAAAAAGCGACAGCGTGCTTTTGGGAGCTGTAGGCGGTCCCAAATGGGATAATTGCCCCAGGCGCCCCGAGGCAGGTCTTCTGGGAATAAGAAAGGCGCTGGGACTTTATTCCAATCTGCGCCCGTCAATATTGAAACCTCAGCTTAAAGAGGCATCGCCGTTAAAGGACGAAAAGCTTTCAAACGGACTTAACGTAATGGTTGTGCGTGAGCTTACGGGCGGAATTTATTTCGGAAAGCGTGAAAAGGCAGAAGACGGCTCATGGGCGAGCGATGAGGAAAAGTACAGCGTTGAGGAAGTAAAAAGAATAGGTAAAATTGCTTTTGAAACGGCTATGTTAAGAAATAAACGTGTTGTTTCGGTTGACAAGGCGAATGTGCTTGAATCGTCAAGACTCTGGAGAAAGACCATAACCGAAATGGCAAAGGATTACCCTGAGGTTGAGCTTTCGCATATGTATGTTGATAATGCGGCTATGCAGCTTGCGATAAATCCGTCGCAGTTTGACGTAATCGTTACGTCAAACATATTCGGCGATATTTTATCTGACCTTTCGTCTGCAATTGCAGGCTCTATAGGTATGCTGCCGTCGGCGTCGCTCGGCGCAACAAAGTGCGGTATGTATGAGCCTATCCACGGCAGTGCGCCCGATATTGCAGGTATGGATATTGCAAACCCGATAGCGACCATAGTAAGCGCCGCAATGATGCTTGAAATGTCGTTCGGACTTACCGAGGAGGCAAAGGCGATAAACGCATCTGTCGATAAGGTTCTCGATATGGGCTACAGAACTTCGGATATTATGTCCGAGGGTATGAAAAAGGTCGGCTGTAAGGAAATGGCACGGCTGGTTGCGGAAAATCTGTAAATTTTTATGCGGCGGACAAAACAGCTCCGCCGCCGTTTTCTTTGTATTGACTATTTCGGTGTTTTGTGGTAGAATATATAATCAGTGGGGTATGCATAAATTGGGGCAAACTTATTATGGAGGACAATACTATGAATATCTCATTAAATCTACAGGCAATCGACACAATTAAAAGCGGAATACTGACGGAAATTGCAGAACTGTACAATGTTCTGGCGAACTATGACGACGAGGATACATACGAGAGTGCGCAGAGTAAAATTGCAACGGCGATTTCTCTGGAATATATCCTTGCAAGACGCTTGGGGATAAGCTACGGAAGTATTGACAAGAAGATTACGGAGCTTATGGCTTTTGCCGAGGAAAACGGGCATGAGCTTGAAGAGGAGTTTTCGGATATGTCGGAGCTTAGAAAGTATGTAGAAAAACGTTAGTGTTTTCCGCAGGTGCGGTGTGGAGGAATTATGAAAAAACGATATGGTCGGACGGCAAATACATTTTCGGGATTTGCGGTTCTGTCTGCGGTTTTGCTTATTATCGGAGGAGCGATAACCGTATTTTGGAACAATACCCTGACGGGGGCGGCTGAAGCGGCTGCCGGTACGGCGGTTTTGTTTGCATACCTTGTTACGGCTCACAGCCGAAAGGAAAAGATAAAAAGCTATCTGAAAACGGTATCGGAGGAAAGCGGAACGATAACGTCAAACGTTCTGGGCAGACTTCCGCTCCCTATGACGGTGGTTAATGTTGACGGTACGGTAAAATGGTACAATGAAAAATTTGCGGCTCTGTTTGATGATGCCGATATGTTCGGCAGTCAGCTCGAAACCGTTGTGAGCGGAATTAAATGGGGCGAGATTTTAAAAACAGCGGCGGACATTCATAAGGAAATTACATTAAACGGCAAGGAATTTACCGTTGTCGGAAGTATGGTGCGCGATAAGGACACAGCGGCTGACGAGGACGATAAGTACCTGACATATCTGTATTTTATCGATAATACCGAGGAAAAGCAGTTAAAAGCGCTGTATGAGGACGAAAAAACAGCCGTTGCGATTATAACAATAGATAACTATGACGAGGTTTTACAGCGTGTTAATGACAGCGATCAGCAGCAGATAGTTTCGCAGATACGAAACCTGATAAACGTATGGGCGGGCGAAGGCGAGGCTATCGTTAAAAAGACGGAGCGTGACAGATATTTTATGTTCTTTGAGCATAAACACCTCGCTAAATATATTGAGAATAAGTTTAATATTCTCGATAAGGTAAGAGAAATAAGCGAAAATATAAAAATACCCGTATCCATAAGCATAGGTATAGGTATCGGCGGAAATATAAAGGAAAACGAATCAAATGCACGCAGTGCGCTTGAGATGACGCTCGGCAGAGGCGGCGACCAGGTTTGCATTAAGGACGATACACAGTACAAGTTTTACGGCGGAAAATCAAAGGAATATGAAAAAAGTACACGTGTTAAGACACGTGTTGTTGCCGGTGCGTTCAAGGATTTTATCAAAAATTCCGACAAGGTTATATTTATGGGACACAGCGGTGCGGATTATGATTGTTTCGGTGCGGCTATGGGTCTGCAAAGAGCGGTGCGCACGCTCGGCAAACGCCCGTATATAATTTATGATAATAACTCCCCGGCAATCAGAGGCTTGTATGAGGATTTACGCAATGTTCCCGAATATAAGGATATGTTTGTAAGCGGTGAGAGCATAATAGAGGAAATCACCGAGAATACGCTGCTTGTGGTGCTTGATACACACAAACCGTCCATGCTGCCGGCTCCGGAATTGCTCGGTCATATCTCGAAGGTGGTGCTTATAGACCACCACAGACGTTCAACCGAATTTATAAATCCGTGTTCTCTTATATACCATGAGCCGTATGCATCGTCCACTTGCGAAATGGCTACGGAACTTTTGGAATATATGGATCTCGGCGGTGCGCTTACAGTTACCGAGGCGGAGTGCCTTTATATGGGTATTCTTATGGATACAAAGAATTTTATATTAAAAACGGGTGTAAGAACATTCGGTGCGGCGTCATATCTGAAACGATTGGGACTTAACACCGTTGAGGTCAAAAAGCGGTTTAATGTCAACAAAGAGGACTATGACCATAAGGTTGACATTGTAAAAACAGCGGTTGAAATAGTGCCGAACATTGCGGTTGCAAAAAGCTATGAACGGTTTGACAACATACGTGTGGTCGCATCTCAGGCGGCTGACGAAATGCTCAATATAAACAGCATACGTGCGTCATTTGTGGTATATCCGCAGGAGAACGGCGTCGGAGTGTGCGCACGTTCTTTGGGCGATATAAACGTTCAGCTTATTATGGAGGCGCTTGGCGGCGGCGGACATATGACGGTTGCCGGAACGCAGATAAAGAACAGAACGGTTGATGAAGTCATAAATGATGTAAAAACGGTTGTTAAGGAATATATAAAACAAAATACTCCGTGAAAGGAATGAAATAAAATGCAGGTAATTTTAAATCAGGACGTAAAAGGACAGGGAAAAAAGGGACAGCTTATCAAGGTGTCGGACGGCTATGCAAGAAACTATCTTCTTCCGAGAGGACTTGCAAAAGAGGCTACAAACGATAATCTCAATGTCTTAAAAGGCAAGAAGGAGTCCCTTGAATACAAAATAAAGACCGAAACGGACGAGGCTAAGGCTATCGTTGAAAAGATGAAGAATATTGAGGTCGTAATCAAGGCGAAAGCCGGAGAAAACGGAAAGCTTTTCGGTTCGGTTACTTCAAAAGAGGTAAGCGAGGAGCTTACAAAGCAGCATCATATTAAGATTGACAAAAAGAAGTTCATTCTTCCCGACGGTATAAAAACTCTCGGCGTTACCGAGGTTGAGGTAAAGGTGTATACGGGAATAGTAGGTAAGGTAAAGGTAAACGTACAGGAAATGTAACGGGAAAGGATAATGCGGCTATGGCTGAAACGGAAATGCCGATAGATTTTTCGGGCAGAGCTCTGCCTGCCAGCAGAGAAGCCGAACAGGCGGTAATAGGCAGTATTATTACAGATTCGCAGAGCGTTGCTGAGGCGGCGGAGATAATTTCTGCGGAGGATTTTTACTATGCCCAAAACCGTGAAATTTTCAATACGGTTATGGAGCTTTTCAACGAAAACAGCGTTATTGACTTTGTTTTGCGATTTAACAACATTTTCCGTTTGCCCAAAGC
>CAKSPN010000122.1 GCA_934481375.1 uncultured Clostridia bacterium | reverse complement strand
TGCCGTTATTGCCTCGGCGGGAAATGATTCAAGAGATATATCAAAATCGTATGTGACGCCTGCTTGTATAGACGGTGTTATCTGCGTTTCGGCAGTTGATAAAAACGGAGAGCTTGCGTATTTTAGCAATTACGGGGCTGTTGACTTTGCAGCACCGGGTGTAAATGTAAAGGGAGCACAAGCAAGCGGCGGCTATGTTTCGTGGAGCGGAACATCAATGGCTGCGCCGCACGTTTCGGGGGTGTATGCTCTTGTTAAATCGGCGCATCCCAAGCTTGAAGTCCGCGAGATAACGGCGGGTTTAAAAAAATGTGCAGTATCAAAAGGAAATGAACGCTATTTCGGGGCGGGCATAATCTGTATGAACGGACTTGAAAAAGCATTAGGCTATGAAAGTGAAGACCCCATAAAAGAGGAACCGACGCCATCGGAGCTTACAATCAATCCGAGCGCTTATCCGAGCGGAACGCTCACACAGGGAAAGACGTTTAATTTGAGCGGAAGAATAAAATCGAATTATCATATTACTGATGTGCGGTCTTATCTGCTTAATTCAAATTATAATGCTGTGCAGAAGGCAAGCGGTTGGACGACAACAAAAACATATATGATAGAGGGCAGTGCACTTGATACGGGACTGAAATTTGAAAATCTGTCCGCCGGAACATATTATCTTAAATATGCGGCGTCAGACGAGAGCGGAAATAATGTTTCGTGGACAAGCGGTGCATTTACGGTTGTAAAAGAAGAAACAAAAGCGCCCGATGAGCCTTCAGCATCTGCGGTCGTGCTTATTCCGAGCAGTTTTGAAAACTTGTCAATCCGAACAGGTCCATCGACAGACTATCAGATTATCGGCAGTATGAATCATACAGATAAATGCCTTGTGTATACGTCAAAAACTCAAAACGGCTGGTACTATGTAGAGTATGACGGTGTAAAGGGATATGCGGCAGGTAATTATATATACTTACCATCGGAAACAAGAACGGGAATTGTTAATATTCCGTCAAGCTGGGATAATTTAAGCATCAGAACCGGTTCGTCTACAAATCACACCATAGTCGGCAGTATGAACCATGGAGAAAGATGCACCGTATTTACCGATAAAGCACAAAACGGCTGGTATTACGTTGAGCATAACGGTGTTTACGGCTATGCTGCGGGAAACAGAATTGATTTGCAATAATACAGAAAAGAGGGCAATTATGAAAAAGTTATATTTATTTGTTTTATCGGCTTTAATTATCTTTGCATCGGGTTGTAATAATGCGGATAAAAACACATCGAATGACATTTCGGAACAAAGCGCGGTGTCCGATTTCGGCGAGCAAAAGAAAGAACACATCGGCTCAAAATTTATGGGCGTGTGGTATTACACAGGGTATAGTGATCCGCAATATGCAGAGGATTTTAAAAAAATTGAGATAGTGCCGTATGGCGAAAATCAGGCAAAAGTGTTATGGGCAGACGGTACGGAGGATATTTTCGAGATTACTTCAGAAAACGAAGGTATCGGTGCATACGGCGAAATTGGAAAGGCTCGTTACTGTATCGACAACGAGGACGGAGAGGAGCATTTTAATGTTGTGGATCTGGAAGACGGCCTGATTTTTCAACCGGGAACGGGCGGATACCGAGTTGTACCGAGTATTTATGAACCAAAAGCAGAAAAAATGAAGACAGAAATTAAAGAACGGTTTAATGCTCTTTCGCAAAAAGAAATTCCCGATGCACCGCAGCAAACAATGAATATAAAAAGCGGAGAGATATATAACGAATGGGACAGGCTTTTGAATGAGATATACGGATATTTGGAAGAAACAATGCCTCAAAATGAGTTTGCAGCATTGCAAAAGGATGAGCAAAATTGGATAAAACAAAAAGAAAATGCAATAAGTGAGACGGGCAAGGAATATGAGGGAGGTTCGATGGCTCCGCTTGCAATGAATTCCGTAGGGATAGACTATACAAAAGAAAGATGTGCGTATCTGCTTTCGTTGATTAAGTAAGAAAACTCATAGGTGTGAGGAATAAACAATAATCGGATAGTATGCTTGAACAGAAGCAGAAAAATCCGATAGGAATGAGGGGGAATATAAAATGGGATTTTTTGATAAATTTAAGAAAAAAACAAATATAACAAACGGAAATACATCTGACTCAAAAGATGAAATTATGAAAAAGGTATTTCAAAATATAATGCAAAAAGCTCCTTCTGAACATTTTGCATCCGGAGCTGTTTTTGATATTATTCGTCAAAATCATGAGCAATTTGCAGATGTTGTTAATTCAAACGATGCATTGGTATTAAGAAATTTTTTTGCAAATGCTTATATTACTTTTTGTAATCAACCGCAAGTTGTTGGATTTACTCCGGCAATTGTTGACATAAGGCGAAACGATACTAATCCGAAAACATGGAATGCTGATATTGTTATGATTTCAGAAAGAGAAAAGATTGCGCTTTGTTTTATGCCGGTTAATAATAGTGTGTTTGCGGCAAGAATAATCGGCATTGTTGTGAGTGATGCCGGAGATAGATATTATTACTGTATGCTTAACAAAGATGAAAATATTCTTTCGGATGTAATACGAAATAAAGCAATGTTCGGCATTGAGAAGATTGGTTCTGTTAAGGGACTTGGTTTTGAGTTAATGAACAGTTTTGTAGATTGTATAAGAAAAAGCAGTTTTACAATATGAGCAGGAGCATAATATACTGCTTGAATAAAGGTGAAACTGTGTTATAATTACAGCAAAGGCAGACAGTGTTAATATTGTGCGAAACGACATAACGAAAATGGAAACGGATGCAATACGCCGCGAATTTAAGACTTTAATGCCGAAAGGGAAAAAATACAGACGGCGTGTAACAAAATCAGCAAGCACAAAAGTGCTTGCTGATTTTTATTCTTCTCTGTCGTGCAGTGCGTTAAGCCAGTGAAAGTTTCTGTGGAAAACTATTTGTGCAACGACAACGATAACGGTGGTTATAAATCCGAGTACATACATTCCCGCACCCATTGCAAGACCTATTCCAGAAGTGGTCCATATGCCGGCGGCGGTGGTAAGACCGGTTATCGAATTTTTATGTACAAAGATTATGCCTGCGCCCAAAAAACCTATTCCGCTTACAACCTGCGCCGCAATTCTTGCGCCGTCCGCACCTCGCATACCCAATTCACCGGCTGCGGTATCAAAAAAGCCGTATTTTGATACTATCATCATAAGCGCCGCACCCATCGCCACTATACAGTGCGTTCTTATTCCGGCGTCTTTTGAACGGATAAGCCGTTCAATTCCTATTATTGCCCCGCATATGCCGGCGGCAACTATCCTTAGTGCAAGTATCAGCTGATAAAGCTGAAAATTAGTTTCTGCCATTTGGCAAGCCTCCTTAAATATATTGAAAGTATATTATACACCCGAAAAGCCGATGTGTCAAGTGGACAAAAAAAGTCTGAGAAAAGTTCGAAAAAAGCTTGCACAAATTTGGTATATGTGGTATTATGGCATTTAGAAACCATCAAGGAGTGCAGATATGAAAAAGTATAATTTGGACGGAATTGATATTCTCATTTATGATAATGGAAAATTTGTCATTGATGATGAAGGGATTTTCGGCGATTACAAGCCGCAGACGTTTTATGAAAGCGCCCGTGCAAATTTGAGTATAGTTATTGACGGGCATACACCGCTTATTCTTACGGAGGACGGGTTTGCTTTCAACGGAGCGGAACAGTACGGCAATTCACTCTATCTTAAATATTCACATAATGATGAGGGAATAGCGGTAACGATAAAGCTTGAGAATGTGGCAGGCGTTATTGTACAGCAGAATACGATAACAAATATAAGCAATAAGGAAATAAATCTTACGGGACTGTCCTCGGCATTTCTTGAATATGTCGGATATTCTGAGAATATGCCATGGTATAAAAAAGATATAAAAATAAGTCTTTGCCACAGTAAGTGGCAGGGCGAGGGACAGTGGCGTTCATATACGCCGTCGGACCTCGGCTTGTACCCGTCAACGAACGGCGAGTGGGAAAGTGAGTTTTATCGTTTCGGAACAACGGGAAGCTGGAGCACGAACGATTTTTATCCCATCGTAATAGCCGAGGACAAAACAGACGGAAAGACCTGGTTTATGGAAACCGAGGGCGCACACAGCTGGCAGATAAAGCTTGCCTGCTACGGCGGATACAAATCGTCAAAGCTGGCAATGGAGGCAAGCTCGTGCGAAGAAAGCGTTGGCAACTGGCACTATGTGCTTAAGCCGGGCAGAGAATACAGCACCGAGCGTGCTTTTTACGGAGTGGTTGAGGGCGGTTTTGAAGAAGCCGTAAAAGCTCTGAATGATTTTAAAAGAACAGACAGCGTGTTTGACTGCAAAAAAATACCGCTTGTGTTCAACGATTATATGGACTGCCTTTGGAACACTCAGACTCCGGAGCTTGTTCTTCCGCTGGTAGACGCCGCCGCAGAGGCAGGCTGCGAATATTTCTGCATAGACGGCGGTTGGTCGTGCAACAAGGCAGGGGACGGATTGGGCGACTGGATTCCGAATCCGAAAAACTACAAAGAAAAAGATTTAAAATATATTGCGGACAGAATAAAGGAAAAGGGAATGATTCCCGGAATATGGTTTGAATTTGATACCTGTTTCAATTCGGCGGAGCTTATAGCGGAGGATATAAATAATGTTCTGTGCCGTTACGGAAAACCTGTCGGAATACAAAACAGACATTTTTATAATTTTAAGAGCAAGCGTGTGTGCGATTATCTGACCGAGCGTGTAAAAGCCGTGTACGATATGGGTTACCGCTACATAAAGAATGATTATAACCTGTCAACGGGAGCAGGCTGTACAAATAATTATGACGGCGACTCGCCGGCTGAGGGACTTATTGAAAACACAAATGCGTTTTATGCATTTATCGACAGCCTGTACAAAAAATTCCCCGGACTTGTAATGGAAAACTGCGGCAGCGGAGCACTTAGGGAAGATAATAAAACATTAAGAAGATTTTCGCTCCAAAGCACGTCCGACCAGGAAATATATCTTAACAATCCGTCAATAGCAATGGGTTCGGCTGCGATTATGCCCCCGGAGAAAGCCGGATTATGGGCATATCCGTATCCGGCAAATGCGGAAGTGAAAGAAAAGTTCAAGCTGACGGAGGAATATGTAAAGGAAAGAGAGGACGGCAAAGAAACCGCATTCAATATTGTTACGGGACTTATGGGCGCTATGTATCTTTCAGGCAGAATAGATTTGTGCGATGAAAAGAATTTTGCGCTTGTAAAGAAAGGTACGGAGATTTTTAAAGAAATCAGACAATATATTCCGCAAAGCTGTCCGATATATCCCACAGGTATGCATCGAATGAATGCGGAGGAGATTGCACCGCTCGGACTTTTAAGTGAAAACCGCCTTATGCTTGCAGTGTGGAATACAGCTTCGGAGGAAAAAGAGGCACGCATAGACCTGTCAAAATATGCGGATAAATTAACGGTAAAACGAACCTATGCTCACAATGATCCCGAATTTAACGTGTCGGAAACAACACTCGGCGTTAAACTTGAAGGAAAAAGTGCGGTTTGGTTTGAATTTATAATATGAAAGGAACGTTTAAAATGGATTTAAAACAGTTTATTGCACAAAAGGACGAAAA
>CAKSPN010000121.1 GCA_934481375.1 uncultured Clostridia bacterium | reverse complement strand
CCGTTGAACTTAACAGAAGCTTTGAAAATGCAAATCACGGCAGAATAACGCTCGATTTCATATACGTTCCGCTTGAAAAAGCACAGGACGGAATAACGTTTACGCTCGGCATGGGCGGAACGGCGGCAATTAAGTACATAACCCATTCGGACGGAAATCTTTATCTTGTACAGGCGGACGGCAGTGAGCTGAAAGTCGGCGCATACGATATAAGACCCGACGATAAAAATGAAAACGGCTGGGGTACCGACGAGCTTAAATATAACAACGGAATACGCACTGTGTTCAATATGGACACAAAAATGATTGAACAGATTTACCGTGACGGACAGCTTGTTATCGAAAATGTTCCGTTCTGCAACAACGTGGAATATGTTGATAACTTCAATATCAATACAGGCGATAAAAACGTCGGAAAGCTTTGGATGCGAGGCGCTAAGATATACAGAGGCTATCTGATGCACGAGCAGTTCTTGAACAGCAAGCTTAACGTACCGTCAGATTACAATTCCAACGGCAAGTCGGAAATTATGTACATGGGTACAAGTACACCGTGGGACGATGCCAATCTGAATATGCACAATGGTGCGAAGATAACAAAGTATGTTGATAAGGTTCAGGGCAAACAGATGGTATTTGAATATCATTTCTATCAGCCCGAAAAGAATAACGGCTTTGAATTATCACTTAAAGGAAACGGCAGAGAAACAATAAGATTTACAATTCATGATAACAAGTTCTGGTACAGTACAAACGGCACGGAAAACGAGCTTTACAGCGACTATTTCAAGACGGTTTGGTACAAAATCAGAGCGTATATGGATTTGGAAACAAAAAAAGCCACAATCTATGTAAACGGAATTAAAAAGTTTGAAAACGTAGACCTCTTTAACGATACGATAGATACAATGGAAGCGGTAAATAACGGTTCGGATACATACGTTGACTTTTTCAGACTCTGGTACGATACGCCCGAACCGGCGGATTATTGCCCCGAACCGCAGCCGGTAAAACCTGCTGACGAAAATATGCAGATAGGTATGCAGTTCTGCCCGATGTGGCGAAACGGATACCACGTAGGCTGGGACAGCTTGAATATGGATAAAAGACGTGTACCGTATTTGGGTTATTATGACGAGGGTGAGCCGGAAGTAAATGACTGGATGATAAAACAGATGGTGGAGCATGGCTTTACGTTTCAGCGAGTTACGATTATCGCCGACACACCGGGACCTTACGCAAACCCGACATTCGGCTGGTCGTTCATAGATGAGGGACTTAAATACGCAAAATACAAGAGTATGCTTCCGTACTGCGTACTTTTGGAAACAGGTTCGGTTTATCACCCGACAAGGGAATACTTCCTCGAACAGTATCTCCCGTACCTTATAGAACATTACTTCAAAGACCCTGATTATTTGAAGATAGACGGCAGACCCGTTCTTTCCTGCTGGACCTCGTCACATTTCTTCAGTTATGCGGGAACGGCAGAAGATGAAAAAACACCGCTTAAGGATAAAATCCCGCTTTGTCAGGACTTCTTAAAGCAGGTAAGACAGGTTTGTATCGATGCGGGAGTCGGAAACCCGATTATTGCAATGAACATCAACGCAAGTGAAGATGAGCTTAAGCTTTATAAGAAAATCGGCATAGACTGTTCAATGCCTTACGGAGCAGGTTCTTCAACGGTAGAGGGTCAGATTGATCAGATAGATAAATCGATACAGTATAAGGATATTATTGATAAGACGATTGCATTAAGCCCCGGTCTTGACGGAAGCGTATGGCAGGCTCCGGGAAATCAGATTATCGAGGCAAAGGATTACAGAAAGATAGTAGATTACTATTTAAGCAGAAGAAACGAGTTTGCACAAAACAGCTTAGCGCACAACTTCATATGCTTGGATACATATGACGAGTACGGCGAAGGACACTGGGTAGCACCTTCGGGCGGCGAAGGCTGGGGATACTTTGACGCAATATATGAGGCATTCTGCAATAAGGACGCAAAGAACCATGACCATGATTATGCGCATCAAGTTCCCACAACAAAGCAAAAAGACAGATTTAACAATCTGTATCCGCCGAACAGACGGCTTCAGACGGTTGATATTGTAAAAAATGCGCCGACAAGTGAAATAGAGGACGCAACGGTTGTAAAAGGCTTTTACTTTGACGACAGCACCGAGGGTTGGACGAGTGAGGATACAACGGCTCTTACGGTAAAGAACGGCTGTCTGACGGGTTCGATTACGGGCAGAGACTCAAAGCTGTTTTCACCGCAGCTTAATATTGACTATCACGGCTTGGCACAGGTTAAGATACGCATTAAATACAATATGAAGAAAGAAAATGCGGTTACGCAGAACCAGATGTTCTATATCTGTGATAACGGAAAATATTACAGTGAACAGCAATCGGTTAAACTGCAGGGAGAATGGTATAACAAGAGCGGCGACAACGGATTTGTCGATATGATTTATCCGCTTGCAGGCTCGAATTTGCAGACCGCCTTCAAACAGCTGCGATTTGACGTATCAAACCAGTTGCCTAAAGACGCCGCAGACGCGGAATTTATGATAGACTCCGTTGAGTTTTTGTATCATAAGGATTATGACACAAGCGAGGAGGAAAAATACGACTACGACCACGCTCCGTCATACATCGCAAACAGTGACGATGAGCTTGAAACTCTTACCACAGCACCGATTAAGCATGATGACAAATGGTATTATCCGTTAAACGTTTTATCGGCTAAACTCGGCGGAAAGATTGACTATGACAGGCTCAACAACCGCACAACAATTCTTTACGGCGATAAGTATGCGCAGATTGACCACTCCACAAAGGAGGGTAACGTAAACGGCGGACGTTTGAGAGCAAATCCCGTTGTAATCGAGCAGGACGGAACAAGCTATGTTACCGACAAGCTGTTTAAACTGCTGTTTGCAAAAGAACTTTCCTACAATGAGGAAACGAGAGAAATAGTTGTAAACGAGCTTTCGACGGGAGCGGAGAAAACACGTGATATTATCGTTTCGTCGGAATTTGACCTGGACGGCAATACGGAGGGCTGGGGTTCGATGCAGAATGTCGGACAGCTAAGCACCGCAAACGGAATGCTCACAGGTAAAATAGCGGCTAAGATGCCGATACTTGTAAAGTCGAATTATAACTTTAAGGCGGCTGACGTTAAAAACATTCAGATTTGTATGCAGAACAACACCAATGCGGAGGGTGTAAAAATATACTTCCTCACAAGCGGTGACAAGACATGGAACGAAGCAAAATCCATGTCGGGAAAAATCAAGAATGACGGCAAACTTAGAACGGTTGATATTGACCCGTCAAAATGCTCGGCATGGAGCGGTGATATTACCAATATCAGACTTGACCCCGGTTCAAATTCCGATTCGGGTGACTTTGCAATAGATTACATACGTTTTGAGGGCGACTGGAAAGTTGTAGCCGACGCATCGTCAATGACGGTAACGGAGGACGAGATAACCTGGAGCTTTGACGCAAATTCGACAAAGGACGGCTGGGTATTGAGCAAACAGCTCGGCGACCTCCGGATTGAAAACGGTATTCTCTCGGCAAGAATACTCGGCCCGTCACCCAAAATGTATACAATCAAGGACCTTGACATAGACACGTCAAAGATAGCCGAGATTGAAATAAAATACAGAAATGCGACCGGCGGAACAAAAGCAAAATTGCAGTTCCTCACAGACGGCAATGCCCAATATGACAAAGCGCCGTCAGTGGAATTTGAAGCAGTGCCAAATGACGCCGAAAGCAGAATGTATATTATTAAAACATCT
This sequence comes from uncultured Clostridia bacterium, assembly GCA_934481375.1. Classification (GTDB taxonomy): domain Bacteria; phylum Bacillota; class Clostridia; order UBA1381; family UBA1381; genus UBA4716. The sequence goes on along the minus strand of CAKSPN010000121.1, from coordinate 1,862 downwards.
GATATAAACGGATTTACCGGAAAGATTAACGGAATTTGCTTTATGCCGACAGACGGAAAAGGCTCGGTGGAAATAGATTATATCACATTAGTAACAACTGCAAATTAAGCAGAGGAGAGTATTAACCTAAGAGTTGCTTCTCGGCAACAGAATGGAGATTGGGATGAAGAAGATAATATTTTTGCTAACAGCGCTTATGACAGCTTTTGTATGTGTTTCTTCGGTATTTGCGGCGCCGATTGACGCTGAGGTGAACGACCTCAGCGTAACGGCGCAGTCCGATACGGTAACGGTCAGCGGAAGCATAACGCCGGCGAGGGAATGTAAGCTGTCGTATATGATTGTGTATCCGGGTAAAACTCAGGCTGATGTAACGGCGGAGAATTTCAGCGAAACCGTTGCGGCGGTCGGCGAGATAACGGCGGACGCAGAGGGAAGCTTCAGCACAAGCTTTCCTATAAAGGACAATACCCCGTCAGATGCGGCGGTTGATATTGACACCTATTATCCGAGAACGTATAAGGCGTATTTAACGCTTGACGGCTTTGCCGTGTATAAGTCGGTTGATTTTCAGTTCACAGGCTCGGCGTATGTAAGCCAGATAATAAAGAAGATTAACGGCGCAAAGACGGCGGGCGATACGGCGCTCATGCAGACGCTTATAGAGAACTATTACGAAAAGCTTTACATAGGCAACACCGTGTATGAGCAGAAAATCAAAACGGACGCAGAAAAGAACACGGAATTTATAAGACTTTTCACGGCAATGCCGCAGATTTCGGAAACCGACTTTACGGAGCTTAAGGCGCAGTTCACGGACGCCGCCGTTACAACGCTTGTAAACAAAGCAACGGCGGATACGGAGATTGCCGAGATAATTTCGACGTATGCCACAGAGCTTAAGCTTGAGGGAACGTCGGAGTATATGACATATACAACGATTATCGGCGACAGCCTGAAAAAGGAAGTAAGAGCGTATGCGATCGGCAAAACGTTTGCATCGGCACAGGATTTTGCGGACGGCTTTAAAAAGTTTACCGTTCTGCGCTCAATCAACGGAGTTCTCGGCTGGGATAATATCAGACAGAGTATTGAGGCAAACTATGCGGTTATCGGCATAAACCTCGGCACTATTTTATCAACGGACAGCAAATCGGAAATTTACGGAAGAATGGTAAATCAGAATTATGCGGATTATCCGGCGGTTGTGAGAGGATTTAATACTGCGGTAACCGAGTCGAGAAAAAAACCGACTCCCGGAAGTAACACTCCCGGCGGCGGAGGCGGAGGAAGCACCGGCGGAAATATGGGTAACAGCGTTCCGGCGGGCAGAGTAAACGACAACACCCAGGAGGACAAATACTTTAACGACCTTGACGGTTTCGATTGGGCGGAAAAAGCCATTAACAATCTTGCCGAAAGAAACATTATAAACGGCAGAGGCGATAACAAATTTGAACCGTCGTCATCGGTCAGCCGTGAGGAATTTGTTAAGATGATAGTTCTCGCAGCGGGTAAATATGACGAGTCGGCAGAGGCTGACTTTACGGACGTTAATAAGAATGCATGGTATTACCGCTACGTTGCGAGCGCATTTAAGAACAGTATTGTTTCGGGTATGGAGAACGGACAGTTCGGAGCAGGTCAAAACATAACCCGTGAGGATATGGCGGTTATCATAGCAAGACTTATGGGCTATAATGCGGATTCGGAGGAAAATGCAGGCGTATTTACGGACGATAGCGAAATCTCCGATTATGCAAAAACAGCAGTTGCATTCGCATCGAAAATGGGCATTATTGAGGGCGCTGACGGAAAATTCAACCCGAAGGCATCTCTCACACGTGCCGAAGCGGCTGTGG
>CAKSPN010000120.1 GCA_934481375.1 uncultured Clostridia bacterium | reverse complement strand
GTCTATTTCCGTAACCTCACCGTGTATTACCTTTACAAGGCTGTTTTCTTTGATTTTTTCCGTAATGTATTTTGCAAACATATCACGGTCAACCGCAAGCGCTCCGCCTGCCGGAACACGGCTTCTGTCCGCCGACTCCATCATAAGCGAGCCGAACAGCCGCATTTCCTCTTTCAGAAGTCCGCAGGCGTTTTCAATTCTGTCCGCTTTAAGCGAATTTGAGCATACAAGCTCCGCAAAATCCGCATTTGAATGTGCCGGCGAATATTTCTGCGGTTTCATCTCGTACAGTTCAACGTTTATTCCTTCCTTTACGAGCTGCCAAACCGCCTCGCACCCTGCAAGACCCGCTCCTATAACTTTTACCGTCATTATCACTCCGCCTTATTTTTCGTTATTTTACGCTCATACTTACATTCCTGATTCCAGCAGTATATCTTCTTTGCCCTGCCGTCCTTTTTGAGCAGAAGCCCTCCGCACTGCGGACATTTCTCGTCCTTTACGGGTTCGTCCCATACCATAAAATCGCACTTGGGATAATGCTCGCAGCCGTAATAAACCTTTCCCTTTCTTGAACGCCTTACAAGGATTTCACCGCCGCATTTGGGGCAGATTGCTCCCGTTCCCTCACGTATCGGCTTTGCGTTCTTACATTCGGGATAACCCGGACATGCCAGGAATTTTCCGTATTTGCTGAGCTTATAGACCATCTTTCTGCCGCATTTTTCGCACACGACGTCCGACTCCTCGTCCTTAAGCTTTATCTTTTCTATATTTTCTTCGGCTTCTTTAAGATTTTTCTCAAACGGCGGATAAAACTCCTCCAAAAGGTCTACCCATTTTTTATCTCCGCTTTCGACATCGTCAAGCTCCTGCTCCATACCTGCTGTAAACTCGACATCGACAATATCCTTGAAGTTGTCCTTCATTATATCCGTTGTCACCATGCCGAGTTCTGTCGGCATAAGCTGTTTTTTGCTTCTTACAACGTATCCTCTCGACACGATTGTTGAAATTGTGGGCGCATAGGTGGACGGTCTGCCTATACCGTTTTCCTCAAGTTCCTTGATAAGCGATGCGTCCGTATATCTTGCCGGCGGCTGTGTGAAATGCTGTTTTGCATTACATTCCTTAAGCTGTGCCGTGTCCTTTTCGTTAAGCTTTTCAAGCACCTTTGCGTCCTTGTCCGCTTTTCCCGTTCCGTCCTCGTAAACGGCGGTATAGCCCTTGAATTTAATCTTTGAGCCACTTGCCTTAAATGTATGGCCTTTTGCGTCAAGCGTAACGTTTATGCTGTCATGCACGCTTGCCGACATCTGGCTCGCCGCAAATCTTTCCCATATAAGCTTATAAAGCTTGTACTGGTCGTTTGTAAGCTTATCCTTTATGTCTATAGGCTTTATGCCCGGCGAGGTCGGACGTATCGCCTCGTGGGCGTCCTGTGCATTCTTTTTCGTTTTGTACTGTCTTGTGCATACGTACTCTTTTCCGTACTCCGCCGCAATAACCTCCGCCATTTCACGCTGTGCGCCCTCGGATATTCTTAACGAGTCCGTTCTCATATACGTTATAAGACCTATCGTTCCTATCTTTCCGCCAAGGCTTACGCCTTCGTACAAAGTCTGCGCTATCTGCATCGTTTTTGCCGCCTGGAAGCCGTATTTTCCCGATGCGTCCTGCTGCATTGTCGAAGTGGTAAACGGCGGCTGAGGATTTCTCTTTACTTCGTTTCTTTTGATTTTTTCCACAACAAAGTCAACGCCCTTGACGCCGTTTGTTATATTCTCCGCCTGTTCTTTTGTTTCGAGTGCGGTTTCCTTGTTTTTCTCGCCGTAATACTTTGCCGTAAAGTCCTTTTTGGATGTCTTTTCGGTCAAAAGTGCCTCAACGGTCCAGTATTCTTTGGGGTTGAAGTTTAAAATTTCTTCCTCCCTGTCGCATATAAGCTTTGTTGCAACAGACTGCACACGGCCTGCGCTGAGTCCCTTTTTGACTTTCTTCCACAAAAGCGGACTTATCTGATACCCCACCACACGGTCGAGTATTCTTCGTGCCTGCTGTGCGTTCACAAGGTCCATATCTATGGCTCTCGGCTCTTTTATTGCCGCTTTAACGGCATTTTTCGTTATTTCGTTAAACGTAACACGGCATTTTGATGCGGGGTCTATATTAAGCGCCCTTGCCAAATGCCAGCTTATTGCCTCTCCCTCACGGTCAGGGTCGGTTGCGAGATATACTATATCCGATTTTGCCGCTTCTTTTTTAAGCTTGTTTAAAAGTTCTCCCTTTCCACGAATGGTTATATATCTCGGTTCAAAATGGTTTTCCACGTCCACCGCAAGCTGGCTTTTCGGCAAATCGATAATATGTCCCATTGATGCAACTACCGTATAATCGTTTCCGAGATATTTTTTTATTGTGCCTGCCTTTGCGGGTGACTCCACTATCAGCAGTTTCTTTTTACTTTTCTTTACAGCCATTTTTTCCTCCATAAAATTTATATTTTCAGCTTGTAGCTGTTCCCCGGCAGCCTTGTGACAAATCCGTTCATTTCAAGAAGTATCATTGCCGTGTTAAGTTCTCCGGGCGGCATTTCGGTTTCACGTATCAATTCGTCCGTATACCGTTCCTTTTCCGTTAAAAGCTCTATTATCTTCTTTTCGCAATCACGCAGTCCGCCATAACGGCTTTCGTCAACAACGGGCGTTTTCGGTGTTTTTATCTTTGGTTTTTCCTTAATCGGCTCTGCATTTTTTAATCGCATTGCGTCATACGGATATTCGATTATTATATCCTCCGCACACGTCACAAGCTTTGCGCATTTTTGTATCAACTCGTTTGTGCCTTTGTACTGAGCGTCAAATATATTTCCCGGCACGGCAAACACGTCACGGTTATTCTTAAACGCACATTCGGCGGTTATGAGTGCGCCGCTCCCTTTGGGCGCCTCCGTTACAAGAAGTCCTCTCGCAAGACCGGCAATTATTCTGTTTCGTTCGGGAAAATGATGTCCCATCGCCTGTGAACCGGGCGGATACTCCGTAAGTACAACTCCGTTTTCGATTATTGAATAATACAGTTCCGTATTTACGGCAGGATATATAACGTCTATACCGCTCCCCAAAACGGCTATCGTATTCATTCCGGCACGCAAAGCCGACTCGGCGGATATTGCGTCTATGCCCTTTGCCATACCGCTCACTATCGTTACGCCGTACCTTGCAAGGTCACGGCAGAGAGTTCTCGTTGCCATTCTGCCGTAATCGCTGCACCGCCTTGTCCCGACAACGCCTATCATAAACAGTTCATTCCAGTCGGGAATTTCGCCTTTCGCATAAAGAACATACGGCGGATCGATTATTTTCCTGAGCGGCTCGGGATAATCCTCATCATCAAACGTAATTATCCTCGCTTCGCACTTCTTTGTTTTTTCATACACCGTCTTTGCCTCGTCGAGATTTTTATCGCAAAGCGCCGATTTTTCATGAGGTGTGAGTATTTGAATATTATTATATTCCTTTGCACTGTAAATATCCTCTATACTGTCAAAGCGCTCCAGCAAGCAGGTGATTTTTGTGGGATTCATTCTCGGCTTAAGCGTCAGCCAAAGCCAATGCAATGTATTCTCCATTAGTTTATGTTTCCTCTTTTGTTTTACATTCAATATCAACAATACTACAATTCAACGGAATTGTCAAGACTTTCCTCTTACAACTTCATACATAAGTATTCCTGCGGCAACGGAAACGTTCAAAGACTCCGCCTTGCCGATTATGGGAATTTTCACACGTGTGCAAAGCTTTAACACCTCATCGGAGATACCGTTTGCCTCGTTTCCCACAACTATCATTACGGGGTTACTCATATCAGCACTGCGGTAATCTATGCTGTCGCTGCCGAGCGCTCCGCCTATGAGCTTAAAACCCATATCCGCATATCTTTTGAGGTCAGCGGAAGTTTTTCCCGTTACAGTCTTTATGTTGAAAAAAGAACCCATACTCGCACGCACCGTTTTCGGACTGTACAAATCCGCACACCCTTCCGACAATATAACTCCGCCGAAGCCTGCGGCGTCCGCCGTGCGTATTATCGTACCGAGGTTTCCGGGGTCGTTTATCCCGTCGCAGTAAACGTACGCCTTTGACGTATCGGGTATAAAATCCGCACTGTCCTCCGCCTTTATGACCGCAATTATCCCCTGCGGCGCCGTTGTATCGCACAGGCGGTCAAAAATATTGTCGCTTATTTTAATAAGCATTGCGTCTTTCGGGTAATCAAAGCTTTCCTCGTTGAAAAACCGTCCCGACACCGCAACGACCGACACCGTTCTGTCCGACGCTATTGCATCGGAAACGGATTTTTTGCCCTCTACGGTATATTCGCCGTGCTTTACCCTCTCCTTTTTGACGGACAGCGATTTTATGTATTTGAATTTTGCGTTTGAAGCCGATGTTATTTCAAGCATTTCAAAACTCCGTTTCAGCCGTTTTTTTATACGGCAAATTATTTTACCTACATTATTATATACCGTTTATCTTTTTTTCGCAACAGTTTTTTTGATTTTGCCTTTTTCAAATTTTATTCATAAATAAATAAAAAATATTTTTTATTTGCCTACCCGTTTTGACAAATTTCTTGAATGTGATGTAGTATAATATATTTCGAGGTGAAGGAAATGACCGTTTATGCCGACAGTCTTTTTCTTGTGAATTTTCTGTCCGAATATGCATTGCTTTTGCTTACGGAAAAAATAATATCGGTAAAGGCACGGAAATTCCGCAAAGGTGCGGCGGCGGTGTTCGGCGCATTGCTGTCGGTGATAATATTCTGCACAGACATTCCTCTGCCGCAGAGTGCAATAACCTTAACCGCCGCTTTTCTTATAGTATGTGCGGCACATATCGGGAACAAACGTGCCGTACTGCGTGCATATCCCGCATTTTTGCTTATTTCCTGCATATATTCGGGGATTATCACGGCTGTATCGGGATTTTTGAATATCAATGCCGTGATACGCAGCGGAATGATATATATGAGCATAAATACGATGCTTTTTGTTATTATATTTATATGTACATATCCCGCAATTTTGCTCGGCGCACGGATACTCAATCCGCACCGCAGAAAGATATGCAAAATATCCGTTTCGTACGGCGGAAAGTCCGTCACAATAAATGCGCTCTATGACAGCGGAAATCTTTTATGCGACGGCGCAAAAGGGGTAATAATAACCGAATGGGACGCCGTAAAGCCATTATTTGATATTGAGGATATGTATGAAATTGACGGTGCAAAAATACTTCCGTTCGGTTCGCTCGGCGGCTGCCGCACGGTGCTTGTATTTTATGCCGATAAAGTCGGTACGGAAAACAATAATTTTGAAAATGTGCCGATAGGAATTGTCCGAAACCGCATTTCGCAAAACGGCAGTTATCGGGCATTAATTGGAAAACAATACTTTTAAAGGAGTCTGATTATAATGAATTTGCTGGCGAAGCTGAGCCAAACACTTATGATTATCCGTTCACGTGAGGATAATTCCGTATTTTACATTGGAGGCAGTGATACTCTCCCCCCGACGCTCTCACGTGACGAAGAAAGCGAGCTTTTATACCGTCTCGAAAACGGGGATATGTCCGTCAAATCACAACTTATAGAGCACAATCTGCGGCTTGTGGTTTATATTGCGCGGAAATTTGATGTGGCGGGGGCGGGCATTGAGGATATAATCTCCA
>CAKSPN010000119.1 GCA_934481375.1 uncultured Clostridia bacterium | reverse complement strand
GTCATAAAGTATCCGAGAAAAGCCTTGTATGCGTCAAACTTTTCATCATATGTCCCGAACATCTTGTCTATCAGGGACTTTTTGCCGTGAACGACTTCATCATGTGAAAGCGCAAGTATGAAATTCTCGCTGTAGGCGTACATCATAAGGAACGTAAGCAGTGAGTGGTTGTCCTTTCTGAAATACGGATCCATACTCATATAACGCAGAGAATCGTTCATCCAGCCCATATTCCACTTGAAGTTAAATCCCAAACCGTCATTTTCGGGCGGTGCGGTAACCATGGGCCATGCCGTGCTTTCCTCCGCAATCATTATAAAGTTCGGGAACTCCGTGCACATGGTCTTGTTAAGCTTTCTTAAGAAATCCACCGCTTCAAGGTTTCCGTTTCCGCCGTACTTGTTGGCAATCCACTCGCCGTCATTGCGTGAATAATCACGGTAAAGCATAGAAGATACGGCGTCTACGCGCAAACCGTCTATATGATACTCGTCCGCCCAGAAATACGCCGATGAAATAAGAAACGAAACGACCTCCGCCTTTGAATAATCGAATACCATCGTTCCCCAGTCCTTGTGCTCGCCCATTCTCGGGTCGGCATACTCGTAAACGGGCGTGCCGTCGAACATACGCAAGCCGTGTGCGTCACGCGGGAAATGCGCCGGTACCCAGTCCATTATTACGGATATTCCGGCACGGTGGCACTTGTTTATAAAATATTTGAACTGTTCGGGCGTGCCGTATCTTGAAGTAACGGCGAAATAACCCGTAACCTGATAACCCCACGAACCGTCAAACGGATACTCCGTAAGCGGCATAAGCTCGATGTGCGTATATCCCATATCCGAAACATACGGCACAAGCTCGTCCGCAAGCTCGCAGTAATTGTAGAAAGAGCCGTCCTCATGCACTTTCCACGAACCGAAATGTATTTCATATATATTCATCGGCTTTTCGAGATTATCACCCTCGCTGCGCTTTTTAAGCCGGTCGCCGTCCGTCCATTCGTACTCCTGCGGCTCGTACACCACGGATGCTGTCCCGGGGCGAAGCTCCGCACGAAAAGCATACGGGTCGGCTTTGTAATATTCCTCTCCGTCCGATGCGGTAATAATATATTTATACAGAGCCCCCTCGGAAATATTCTCCTCCGTTGCGAACCATACTCCCGTATCGGCGATTTTTTCAAATTCTCTGCCTTTTTCCCAGCCGTTGAACTCACCCGTAAGATGTACTGATGCGGCATTCGGCGCCCAGACCGCAAACCGCCATACACGCCTTGTACCCAAAGAAATTTTATGCGGGCCAAGCATCTTGTATGATTCAAAATTGTCCCCTCTATTAAACAGATATGTCTGAAAGCTGCTTATAAGCGCCGTATTTTTCTCTTGTGTCATTATTTTCCAACAACTCCTTACCGGTTTCTTCCGCATTAATCATATATGCTGATATGTATATTATATCACATTTATTTTTATTAGTAAATATCAAAAAAAATATAAATTATGCCAATTATTTTGTATATTTTGACATATGGTTTAGATTAAGCGTCACAATATATAATATATATTGCTTTTTACGCTTAAATATTCCCCATTTTTTTAAATGTTAAATTTTTCTTTCAGAAAAGTTTATTAATTGTAACATTAAAAAGAAAAACTTGACACGGAGTTCAAATTGTTATACAATATAATAGCTTAATATTCTTTAAAAACTTGTTTTCTGTAAATAGGATTTTTCCTAAACTGAAACGGGAGTCGTTTTGTAAAAAGACTGCTCATTGTATCCGCAAGGACAAGACCTGCAAGCGTCCGCACGGATCACCGTATATTTATGGAAAGCAGTCGTTTTAAGACAGACCCCCGGCGCAGGTTTTGGAGTGTCCAAAATTAAATTCGCAAAAGAATTTATTTTTACAGGGGGTGTATTACTATAAATACTATAGATATTATCATCGTCGCAGCTGCGGCAGTTGTCTGTGCGGTGTGCGGTATAGTCTGCTTCAATGCAGGTATCGCTCACAGAAAAAAGACAGCTGAGGCGCTGTTCGGCGGTGCGGAAGAAAAAGCAAAATCTATAATTTCAGACGCTGAAAAAGCAGGCAAAGATAAAAAGCGCGAGCTTCTTCTTGAAGCAAAAGAAGAAAATCAGAAGCTCAGAAGCGACTTTGACCACGAGGTGAAAGAACGCAGAAATGAGCTTAACCGCCAGGAACGCAGGCTTAATCAGAAAGAGGAAACTTTAGACAAAAAGACAGACAATCTTGAAAAGAAAGAACAGTCATTAAACGCAAGACTTAAAAATCTTGAAAAGAAAGAACAGGAAATAACAGAGATTAAACAGCAGCAGACGGACGCCCTTGAGAAAATTTCGGGTATGACAAAGGACGAAGCAAGAACAATGCTTCTCCGCGACATCGAAACCCGTACAAGGCACGAGGCGGCTGTTATGGTTAAAGAAATTGAGCAAGAGGCAAAGGAAACTGCTGAGAAGAAAGCAAAGAACATTGTTGCTTTGTCGATCCAGAAAGTTGCCGCAGATCATGTTGCCGAAACTACCGTTTCTGTTGTTAATCTGCCGAATGATGAAATGAAGGGCCGTATAATAGGCCGTGAGGGACGCAATATAAGAACGCTTGAAAACTTTACGGGCGTTGACCTTATCATTGACGATACTCCCGAAGCCGTTATCGTATCGAGCTTTGACCCGATACGCCGTGAGGTTGCAAGAGTTGCTCTTGAAAAGCTCATAGTGGACGGAAGAATTCATCCGGCAAGGATTGAGGAAACGGTTGAGAAAGCCCGCAAAGAGGTTGACGCAATCATTAAGCAGGAGGGCGAAAGCGCTACGTTTGAAACAGGCGTACACGGCTTGCACCCCGAGCTTATTAAGCTTTTAGGTAAGCTTAAATTCAGAACCAGCTACGGTCAGAATGTTTTAAGACACAGTATAGAGGTATCGCACCTCGCCGGCGTAATGGCAGGCGAACTCGGCTGCGATGTGGCTCTTGCAAAGCGTGCAGGACTTCTGCATGATATAGGCAAGGCTGTTGACCACGAGGTTGAAGGCTCGCACGTTACCATAGGTGCGGATATTGCACGCAAGTTCCGTGAGAGCAAGGACGTTATCCACGCAATTATGGCGCATCACGGCGATGTTGAGCCGGAAACGCTTGTTGCGTCGCTCGTTCAGGCGGCGGACGCCATTTCGGCGGCACGTCCCGGAGCAAGACGTGAAAATCTCGAAACTTACATCAAGCGTCTGCAAAAGCTTGAAGAAATTGCCGACAGCTTCGACGGTGTCGAAAAATCATTTGCTATACAGGCAGGCCGTGAAATCAGAGTTATGATTAAGCCCGAAAAGGTTTCGGACGACGGCATGGTTCTTGTTGCAAAGGAAATTGCAAACCGCTTTGAAAACGAACTTGAGTATCCCGGACAGATAAAAATCAGTCTTATCCGTGAAACAAGAGTTGTGGGTTATGCCAAATAGGCACTGAGAATTAAAAAATTGGGGCTGATACGGATTGAAAACCACGATTTTCGGGGTTTTGTTTCTACCTTTCCGTACCGCTCCTTTTTTTATTATTATGGAGGTCTTATGAAAATACTTTGTATAGGCGACGTGTTCTGCCGCACGGGACGTGATATGCTTTTTAAATATGTACAGGAGCTGAAATATCAAAAATCAATAGACTTCGTTATCGCAAACGGCGAGAACGCAAGCCACGGCAGAGGCTTGTCACGTGCGGCGTATGATGAACTTACATGTGCCGGCGTGGAGGGGATTACTCTCGGCAATCATACGTGGAACGTGCGTGAAATTGCGGATATAATGAAATATGAAGGAAACGTTATCCGCCCGGCAAACTTTAATTCCGAATGTCCGGGCAGCGGCTCAATGGTGCTTTCCACATCAAACGGAGTTAAGGTCGGTGTGATAAACATTATCGGCAGAACGTATATGGAGCCTGCCGACTCTCCTTTTGAAGCCGCCGAACGTGAAATAGAAAACTTAAAAAGCAAAACAAATATAATTCTTGTGGATTTCCACGCAGAGGCTACAAGCGAAAAAGAAGCAATGGGGCATTTTCTCGACGGGCGTGTAAGTGCGGTTTTCGGCACGCATACGCACGTTCAGACAGCGGACAACAAAATACTCCCCCACGGCACGGGATACATCTCCGACCTCGGAATGACCGGTCCCGATATATCCGTTCTCGGTCTTAATCCGCACAGCATAATAAAGCGTTTCACCAACGGTATGCCTCAGAAATTCGAACTGGCAAACGGCAAAGGACGTTTTTGCGGCTGTATCTTCGATATTGACGAAAACGGCAAATGCACCGATACGGAAAGAATTTATATTACTGAATAAATATGTATTGACATTGATTTGCGTCATATGCTAAAATACAGTATATGAGAAAAATTATGCAAAGGGAGAGTAAAATATGAAAATAACAAAACTTACGGCACTGCTTATTACGGCAGTTCTTTCGCTGTCATCGGCAGCGTTCGCCGAAAACCCGGAAACCGAGGAAACCACTGCGGAAACAGCTTTAACCGCAACTGCCAAAGAGGATAAAATCACACCCGAAACCAATCCGGAATATTTTTCCGACGCACTCGGCTTTGATATTATAATGGAAGATGTAATGGTTCCCATAGCCGACACCGCCGTGTTTGAGATTTATGACGCAAACGGAAAGCTTTTGGGAACGGATAAGCGTGAGGTAAACGCCGATACAAAAAGCCTTTATCTGTACTTTAAACTTCCGCAGTATAAGCTCGGAACGGATTTCAAGCTTAAGCTTGTGAGCGGTATGGCAGGCTTTACATACTACTCGGACAGATACTGGCTCGGTCAGACGGTCGACTTGCATACATATGTTTACCAAAAAGAGGACGGCACGTTTTTCCAGGGCAATAATTTCATATTTACGGGATACCCTCTGCACGAAAAAGGAATATGCGTTTATTATGATAAAACGCCCGTCAATTTCAGTGTACGCGCAAGACTTATAGACGGCACGGCAATGGCGGCGGCTGATGAAATAGCGGCGGCATTGCATGCGAAGTATTCGTATTCGGAGGAATACAACAGTGTAAGCATAAAATCGGGTACAAACGAAATACTGTTTAATGTTGACAATAAATACACAACCGTTTTCGGAAACGATACATTCATTTCACACGCACCCGTGTGGGTTGACGGAAAGGTTTTCGTTCCGATAAGGGATTTGTGCGAAGCGTTCGGCTCGGAGCTTCAGGTGCTTGATTTCGGCGATCATCTCGATTTGCTTGTAAGCGAGTCGCCTGTCATACGTGATTATCTCAATCAGTCCACAGTAAACAGAAACGGAATATATTCAAGAACGAGCTATCTTGTATGGATAAGCAAATCTGAATACACCGTAAGAGTGTATACGGGAAGTCAGTATAACTGGACTCTCGAATATACGGCGCCGTGCGGTATAGGCGCATGGAATACCCCAACAATCGAGGGACAGTTCGAGTATCAGTACCGTACCGCGCGCTGGACATATCCGTCATACTATGTAGGTCCGTGCCTTGTATTCTACGGCGGCTATGCAATGCATTCAACGCTCTTAAACTATGACGGCACCGAATATGACGGCACGGTAAGAGCGCATATATCGCACGGCTGTGTGCGTCTGCACCCGCAGGATATAAACTGGATTGCCGATCATATCCCCGTCGGAACAAAAATATACATAACAGGCTGATAAGCCGATAAAGCAAGCCGTACAC
>CAKSPN010000118.1 GCA_934481375.1 uncultured Clostridia bacterium | reverse complement strand
CAGCTGTACAGCGGTGATATATCGGTAAATTTCGGCGAAACCTCGAATACAATATCCGTAACCTCATGGGAAGCGGAGCTTTCGGGAACGTACAGCGTAGTTGCAGAAGTGAGCGGTAATTTCGGCAGCAGTACGCTTGCGCTCGGTACTTTGTATGTTAAAGAACAGGCATCAACGGTTGTTACCTCGTCGGGAAATACGACAAATTCATACGATAATCTTGTAACCTTCCGTGAAGCTGTTGCATATGCAAAGGAAAACGGCGGAGGTGAAATAACTTTCGATATTACAGGCGACAGCGTGTATCTGATGATGGGCAGTGCAGTAACGATAGATTGTCCCATAACCGTTTCGGCTCCCGAAAATCAGCTTATTGTCCTTTACGGCTCGGATAAGGCGAAAATATTCAATATAACCGCAAACGGCACATTAAAAGCCGATAATTTGTTTATAAGCCATACAACGGGCGGTGTTGTGAATAACGGCGGTACGGCAGAACTTTCAAACTGCGCTTTCACGTACTGCCAAAGCAGTACGAACGGCGGTGCGGTGTATTCGTCGGGCGGAAATATTAAGCTTAAAAACTGCAACTTCCGCAGTAATTCCGCAACAGACGGCGGAGCGGTGTATGTAACCGACTCGGCATATCTTGAAATGCTCAATTGCAATGTTACATATAATTCGTCAAAGGGCGGTGCGGTTACAAACAGCGGTGCGTCCGCATCGGTTGTGTATTCAACATTTTTCGGCAATACGGCGCCGGCGGGAGCGGTTGTATCATCGGGCGGAACGGTTAATATGACCGGCTGTGTGTCGGCTTTAAACAGCGAAGCGGATATGTCGGGCGAAGTTGAGCTGAACGGCACATATTACAGCAATGCCGATGTAACGGCAGATGAATATTCCGTATGCGGAAGCGGACTTAGAGCATTTATATGCGGTGCAAACGGAGCGGTCGTAAATGCTTATAAATCGGGGACGAAGTATCAGCTTTATATGTCGCCTGCCGTAAAAACGGGCGTTTATGTAAAGAATGACGGCGGATATATTGCGTATTCGAAGGATAATAATAATTGGGTGACGACCGATATTGAAACGTCGTTCACCGATACCGATTACGCATATGACAGTATGGGCAGCGCCCACGGCGCAATGTTCGGTTCAACGTGGGGAACACCGTCACGGCCTATGTTTGTGAATTTGTACGGCGGAAAGCTTTCGGTGTATATGCCCGAGGAGGCTCAAACTGCGCTTATCGAAAAAACGGACAGCACATCGGGTGAAATGCTCGACGCCGCCGTGTGCGCATCAGCACTTGACATAGGCACGAATATAATAGACATACCGCAGGATACGGCTGATGGCATAAAAACATATCTGCTCTGGAAGAATATGATTCCGCTCTGCAAACCGTTTAAGATACAATAATGGAAGGCTTGAAACAGAGCCGAATTTCAAGGCTTATTTCGCAGAATTAAATAAAAAAACAAAAAAAGAGTAAAAATTTGTGAAAACATCTTGACATAAGTATGCAATATGGGTTATAATATTGTTGTTGCACAAATATAATTATTATGTTTGTACAACCCATCAAGTCCGTTTTTTGAGAATTGACTTGCCGGAGGGAGGGAACAGAGATGTCTGAAATCAGAGTTAAAGAAAACGAATCATTGGATAGTGCTCTTCGTAGATTTAAGCGTCAGTGCGCAAAGTCAGGTGTTATGTCAGAAATCAGAAAGCGTGAACACTATGAAAAGCCGAGCGTAAAGCGCAAGAAGAAGTCGGAAGCAGCAAGAAAAAGAAAGTATTGATTTTTTGCTAAAAGGAGATGACTGCAATGTCGCTTAAGGAACAGTTAAAAGAAGACTTGAAGTCAGCTATGAAAGAAAAGGACTCAGTCCGTAAGAATGTGGTACAGCTTATAAAAGCAGGGGTACTGCAGATAGAAAAAGACAAAAAGGTAACTCTTGATGATGAGGGTGTGCTGGACGTAATTGCAAAACAGCTCAAACAGCGCAGAGATTCCCTTCCGGATTATGAAAAGAGTGGCCGTGAAGATTTAATCAGTGAATTAAAGCGGGAAATGGAAATATTGATGGGCTATTTACCCGAACAGCTTACTCACGAGGAACTTGAAGAAATCGTGAAGGCTGCCGTAGCCGAAACGGGCGCAACGTCTGTTAAGGATATGGGTAAGGTAATGGCGGAGGTAATGCCTAAAACAAAGGGCAGAGCCGATGGCAAGGAGATCAATCAGATAGCAAGAACGCTTTTGGTTGGTTAAGTTAAAAAAACAAAATATACCGAAAAAGAGCGCCGCTCTTTTTCGGTAATAAATGCTGGTGTAGCTCAGTTGGTAGAGCAGCGCATTCGTAATGCGCAGGTCGCAGGTTCAAGTCCCGTCACCAGCTCCAAAAAGGACGCATAAATGATTTTAAATCATCTATGCGTCCTTTTTTAACGGTTTTCAATATTATAAGATTGTTCTTTCCGAAACCGCACATGCCGTTTTGTCCGTTATCCCCTTGCCGGCGTTGGGCTTTATTGCGGAAAAGGCGAGGTTCGCGGCAAAAAGCGTAATCAGGGCAATGCATATGATAACGGTTATTTTCTTTGGTATTTTTAAGAACAGCTCGTCAAGCACGGGACCCAAGACATATATAAACCCACAGCCGCCCAGACCGAACACTATAAGTCCCTCAAGGCATATCCGTCCTTGTAAGTTTAAAAGGTAGCCGCTGTAGTCCCACCATTTCATATGATATATTGCGTCAAGCGCCCATGCGGTGCAGTATTCCACTATTCCGCAGAGTGCCATTGCAAGCAGGAATACAAGCACAGGCTTTGAACGGAATTTTTGCAGTGCAATAATCAAAATCACACCGCCCGTACCGTAAATCGGAAGCCATGGTCCGAGCATTACTCCTCTGTTTACAAACACGCCGTAATTTACAAAGTGCAGTCCGACCTCCCAAAGCCAGCCGAGGACGGAAAATGAGAAAAACAGCAGTATAAGCGAGCATAAGCTGTAGTGTCTGTTGTAATCGACCGCAAGCCGCTTGCGCCCTCTCGGGGAGTTTGCGGGATATGCACAGCATGACGGTGCGGCGCTTAAAAGCGAGTCGCACAGTCCCTCGGACAGCGGGAGCGACAGCTCCTTTGCATTTTTTCGCAAATGCATATACAATTCCGTATGAGCGGCGCAGATGTACGGCGAAAAGTACAGCACATTCAGAAAATTAAGCGTTAAAATGCCTGCCAATGCCCAAAATGTAAACGACAAATCAAGCAGAAATGCGTGCCGTTTGTGACCTTTCATCATAGTTCTTGACAGCGCAATAACATCATTGGGTTTCATTCTCGGATTTTCAGCCGCAATATACGGAACCATCATATACGAATAATATTTTATCGCTCCGCCTATTATTGTAAGCGACCACAAAAACAGCCGAATATCCCTTATAAACATTGTAAGCACGGTACGCCTGTATCTTCCCGTTCTGAACGGATAGAAAATCCTCCATGCGCTTGTGTTGTAATATGTACGTGTTTCCTCAAAAAATCTTGCACGCCCGACCGTAATCGGGTTGCTTATAAAAATCTTGAAAAATATCAATAGAAGAAAGCCTGCAAGCATAATTATACCTGCGCCGAGCCGCCCGTGAAAAATGATTTGATTGAGCGCCTCGAGAATACCGACCGAAAATGAGTCTGCGCTTACGATGTCGTTAAAAAAGACGGCAAGCACCCCACGTGTCGGGCGCACGTCAGGCGTGTCCCTGTGTGAAAAATTATCTATTATTTCATACAGGGCGTCTTTGCCGAACCTGTCGACCGAGTAATCATTTTCTGCGGTTTGCCGTGCCTGCGGAATGACTGCGGAAATGCTTGAATGTATTGTTCGGAATGTAAGTCCGCCCATAAAAAACAGCACCAAAAGACAGACACCCACCGAACGCCAGTAATTGTGCTTAAGACTTGACCGAGCACTCTTTTTTAAATCTTTCACCCTCCACATACAAAATTCCCCCTATTTTTTGAATTTAACCTTCAGCATAAGGATTTCACTGTCCGTTCCCACTCTCATTGCAGGCCCCCATATACCCGCACCCGAGGTAACGCACGAATACATATATTTACCGTTTGGGGCGTACTTTTTTAATACGCCGTAAGGATTTTCCCAAAAGAATTTTACCGCTATGTTTGCCGGAAATATCTGCCCGTTGTGCGTGTGACCCGAAAAATCTATGTCCGCACCGCACTCCGCCAGCTCCTCAAGCTGTGACGGCTGATGATCAATAACAAAAATGGGTTTTTCGGTGTCAAGATCCGATAAAAGCTTGTTCGGCGTGAGCCTGTCCTCTCCGAGCTTGCGTGAACGTGAGGCATCGTTTCTGCCGACAATGTAGAATGAGTTGTCTATCAGTACGCTTTCGTCCGATAAAAGGCGTATGTCCGCTTTTTTGAGGAAATCGTCAAACCGCTTGTCGTTTTGTAGATTATCACTTTTAAAAGTAAATCCCGAAAGTATCTTTTCCGCAACATCGTGATTTCCCCAGCAGGCGTATGTGCCGTAGGTGCTTTTTAAATCGGAAAGAATTTCGGCGGTTTTTTCGGGATTGTTTACGGCGTCAAATTCATTGTTGAATATATCGCCGGCAATGATTACAAGGTCGGGCGATTGTGCATTTACTTTGTCGACCGTTTGCCGCATATGCTCGTAACCGACGCTGTAGCCGAGGTGAAAATCCGCAATAAGCGCAATGTTCATCTCCGATATACCGCAGTGCTTGTCTATTTCAAATTCCGAACGGTGTATTTTTATGTTGTAGGCATGGAACACTCCGAAACTGCCTACGATAATTGCGGCGGCGGCTGAATATACCGCCGAGTATGAGGCGATTTTTCTTATACGGGTATTTTTTACGGTAAAATGAACAATCAGCCGTATAATCCCGAAAAATACCATTCCCATAACAAGGTACATACCTGCGCCGAGCCAGTAGCTTTCCGTAAATTTTAAAATACGGTGATACGGCTCTTGCGTGACGAGAAACGCCGTCAGCGGCGACAGCGACGGGATTGCGTACAATACGCATATTACCGTGCGGATAAGCCGCTTTTTAAACAGTCCGCAAAGCTTTGAAAGCTGCCGCAGGAGATCAATCATAAACAGTATGTTTACGGCAAGATAAAGCGGCGCAATAATAAATGCAAGCATAATTTCCCTCCGATGTAATTAATATAAAAATATTTTATCATATTTTACATCATTTATCAATATAAGACTTTACTTTTGCTTTTGTTTATGTTAGAATTAACCTATACTTTTTTTGGAGGAATGATTGGATGATAACCTTTAGCAATAATGAATTTCGTCTTGATACGGATAATACAAGCTATGTTATGGGCGTGTATATGAATAAGTATCTTACGCACCTGTATTGGGGGAAAAAGCTCAATACCGCCGCAGATACGGGATATATAATTGAAACGATGGTGTCGGATCGTCCGGGACTGATACATAAGGAAATAGACACGGAGAAAAAACTTTATTTAAGCGATGTTCCGCTTGAATTTTCAACGGTAATGGGCGGAATATACAGAGTGCCGACTTTCCATGCGCTTTATGCGGATAAATCTTCGATAAGCGATTTTACATATGAAAGCTATAAAATATTTGACGGCAAAAAGAAGCTTGAGGGACTGCCTGCCGTGTATACGGAAAATGACAGCGAGGCGCAGACGCTCGAGATCTGCTTAAAGGACGAGGTAAGCGGAATGAGAGCATATCTCAGCTATACCGTTATGCCGTCGTATGATGTTATAACACGTTCGGTGA
>CAKSPN010000117.1 GCA_934481375.1 uncultured Clostridia bacterium | reverse complement strand
CCTGTACATTATTTCCGCCGTTTCACGGCGTGTGAGTAAATCGTTGGCGGCTATTTTGCCGTCCTTTGCGTCCATATATCCCAAGCCGAGGATTTTACGGTAATACTCTGCATTTTTGCCTGCCGAATAAGCGTCGCTGTATTGAGAAAGCGAAAAGCTGCCGCTTACCCTGCGTGTACCGAAATACGGGTATTCGCCGTCCCCTAAAAGCTTTGCAAGCCATACCATAGCCTCGCCGCGTGTAACGTTGTTATCGGGATAAATGTATGTTTTCCCGTTTATTATATCGTATGATACAGCATGGAGATACCGCGCCTTGTCCATTGTTTCGTATGCCGGGTCGGTGTTTGCCAGATCGGCAAATACCGATGCGTCGGGATCGTACCAGACTCTGCCGATTATGCGAGTTGCACGTACGGCGGCGTCCACAAAATCCTTTTTGGATACATACATATCGGGAGCAAAGCGTGTGCCGCTTGCGGCTTTCATATATCCCGACAGCGCAACACGTTCTATCGCCTTTTTCTGCGGATCGGACGCACTTACATCGGTAAATACGTTGTGCGCTTTTGTGTTTCCGAGCGATATGTGTGCGTTTTCCGTACCGGCTTTGGTGCGTGTGATTTGGTAATACATTGTCTTGTAGTCGGATTTAAGCTCAAACGAATATCCGCCGTCCATTTTGGTGAGAGCTATGTAATCGCTCTTTTCGTGACCGCTTAAATCAATCGCCTTTACACGTATTCTTGAGTCCGTTTTTATCGTGACCGTACCAGTTATCGGCTCTGCAAGTACAGGAGCAGTTCCGCCGCTTATGAGCGTTTTTTCGTCGTCGGACATAACCTGACCG
Organism: uncultured Clostridia bacterium; assembly: GCA_934481375.1. GTDB lineage: Bacteria > Bacillota > Clostridia > UBA1381 > UBA1381 > UBA4716. The sequence goes on along the minus strand of CAKSPN010000117.1, from coordinate 5,042 downwards.
GTATTTCTTGTGTCGCCGACTACGGTAAGGAGCATTTTTTTGCTCTCGTTTAACGGAGCGTCATCAATGCTGTTCAGATACGCAGTCGCATAATAATTGTCAAGGCTGAATTTCACATCATCGAGCTCGACAGTTTTTCCCGCTGTAAATCCGCTTATCGCCTGCGCCTTTTTGGTGTTCATTCTGAACATCTTGTTCGTGAAATCCATGGACAATTCGCCCGTTGCGGACACAAAATTCTTGTCGCCGTTGTAAGCGTCCGCCGCAAGCTGAAGCACGGTGTTGTCGTATGCGCTCTCGTCGTACCGCTCCTCAAACACCATACCCGTCTTGCCGATAAAGCCCAAGTACCTGCCGTACATTTCTTTGCCGTTTATAAACTGATCGTAATTGCTGTATTTTTCATCGCCCCGGTAGCGCTTGTACAAATACCGCTGATCCGTTTCCGTGACGTCTCCGCGCTGAAAAATTCTTCCGATTGCCGGGAACGCCGCCATATATTCGGGCGTTGTTGCCGCACCGAAAACCTCTTTACGGATAGTTTCCGTGCTTGCCTTTGTATCGTACGTACCGGGGGGACGCCAGCAGTATATGAACGGGTTCATTCCGTTCAGCGCCGAGTATGAGCCCATCATAAGGAGCGTTTCGCTCCTGTAGCGGTTGGGGGGATTATCGTTCCATTCGGATATTACATACGGGTGACCGAACACCATACGTATTGACGAATCCGTCACAAGATTGCTCCGCACCTCACCGTTAACCGGTTCCAGAACGGAGCCGACAGACTCGGTACGGGTCATTCCGTCCGTGTACTGATGCCCTGCCCAGTTTCCCGTATAGATATGCGTATCGGTGTAATCGGAGTCACGGTTTACGTGAAAGCTTATTGTTTCAATGCCGTTTCCCGCCCATGAGGTGGAGGAGGTTATCATACATTTTGCGCCGATTTCACGCATATGCTCGCGCTCTTTTCTGTATGAGTCAGCCATAACCTCGCTCTTAAATTTATATTCGTCAATAACTCTGCCGTTGCGCCGCACCATATCGTTGTCATATAAAATAACCGTGCCGTCCTCAAGACTTTCGCCGTCTTTAAGTCCGTTTATTTCCTTTGACTCATCGCCGTCGTTTCTCCATGCCGCCTCAAGATTTTCCGTAGTACCGTACTTTTGGCGAAGCCATTCGTTGTATTTTGCCGTAATCTCTTTGCTGTACTTTTTTGAGCTGAGATTAGTAAGAGCGCCGAAAGAATCCTCGTTTCGTATGCACATCATAGCAATTGCGGGATCGTCTTTAAGGCGCAGTCCGGTATATTTGTTTTCGTAATTTAAGAGGAGGTCCATATAGTCAAATACCTCCTGCTGTAAATCTTCGTTGAAGTTGCTGTACACCTTAAGCTCACTGCCCAGGTTTTCTATATCGTACACATCGCTCATATCCGAATTTTCGCTTATGCCCGCCATAATGTTTAGCATTACATATATGCCCCGTGATTTCAGCTCGTTTATGAAAAAGCACAGCTTGTCCATTCTGTCGGTGCGAAGCGTTCTTCCTCCGACGCCCTTTGCGCCCAAGGCAAGTCCGTCAAGGCGCACCGCGTTAAAACCGCTCTGCGCAATGCGCTTTGCCGACTCAATCGCCATTTCACGTTCGGGATAGCAGCTTATTCCGCTGCTCATAACCGCACCCCAGAAATGCGCCTCCGTGCCGTCCTCAAATATAAACGTGTCGCCGTCATATCCGCTTAAAAATCCATGCTTACCGGCAGGGACGTCGAGCGCATCGGAGGAGTCGAGTATTGTACCCTCTATGTCGTCCGCTTTCGGATATTCGTATACAAACCAATCCGATGTATCGGGATTTACCTCCTCGGAAGCCGAAAAAACCGCGGTCGGGACGCAGGATATAATTATTGCCGCAGCCGATATAAGAGATATAATTTTGTTTTTCATTATTTATGCACGCCCCTTTCTCATAATACGATTTTTTCCGTGTACGGAATAAGCGAACTGTTCCATACAAAAATTCTTACTGATGTCGCACCCGATACATTGACGTCCGTAAATGTGATTTCATTTTCACCGTTTGTAAGCGCCACACTTTGGCATTTTGCATATTTAATCGCACCGCTCTCATCATAAAACGCCAAATACATCGTTGCATTTTCCGCTACGCTTGAAACGAATTTCACCTTTATTGAAGTTGCGGAGTTAATGTTCTCTTTGGTAATCTTTCCCCCGTTCTGATTTTCGGGAATTTCCGTAAAGCAGAGCGGATATTTTGATACTGCCGCCTGTGAGTAATTGAAAATTTTCGTATCCGCTCCGCCGTCCTTTGCATAATATTGAACATTATCAATATTTGAGCAGAAGAACGGCTCCGTATATTTTGTGCCGCCGCCTATCGGGTTTGAGCCGTCGGTTGTGAAATAGATTTCAGCCGATGATGAATTGCTTTCAAATCCGCATTTAATAAACCCGTTGTTCATAATCCGCAAAGGCGTTATATGCAGAGGAATAGGTTTTCCGCTTTCCTTGTCGGCAGTCCATATGTATCCGCCGTCATGCCTTAAGGAATTGAGCGCCCCGCCCGCCGTAAAGCTTTCTGCGGAGGTCGGAATACCAATGCCGTTATCGGGGTTTTCCTCGTTAAAGTATGCTTCATTGCATTCACCGCCGTAAAGTTTGCCGCTTATTCCGCCTATGTTCTCGTCCGCAGTTATTTCCGTGTCGGAATAACTTCTTGTTATATTTCCGTCAGCCGTTCCGACAAGTCCGCCCGTGTATGCCGATGGCGATACCGACGAATGATTTATTATACCGCTGTGACAGCTGTCAAGAATATCACCTACAAGCACACCGCACAATCCGCCGACCTCCGACGAATATATGCCGGACGCACCGTTTGCGGAAATATTTATAGCCGAATTGCACTCGCTGATATTGCCCTCAAACCGTCCGGCAAGACCGCCTGCCGAAACACGCTCGGCGTCGCCCGACTGCACTATTGTGCCAAAGCTTCTGCAGCCGATAAGCGTTCCCGAAGCGTATCCGACAATTCCGCCGACATATATACCGTTACCGCTCACGCTTATGTTACCGCTGTAAGAGCAATTTTCTGCGGTTATGCCGTCGCCTTTTTCAACCACAGCGCCCGTATAAAGTATCATATCGTTACCCGCAGCGTCAATATCCGCCGCTACATTCAGATTTTTTATTGCACAGCCGCTGCCGTAGCCGATAAGTCCGCCGTTGATGGCTATCGTGTGATAATTTCCGTTTATTGTTCCCGTAAACGGGTCGCATTCGTTTCCTATTGCGCTCCATAAACCGTCATAGGTTATGTCGCTCTCGATTTTGTATGACGCCGATTTATCAAAGCGCATATTATACAAATCCTGTGCCGTCTTTATTATGTACGGCGACCGCTCCGTACCCGAACCGCCCGAAAACGCATATTGGTTTATGTTATCGGTAAGCGTCGGGAGAGCATAGCTGCCCTTTGTCCAGCATATTCCTATCGGCCAGTCCGTGTACAAATCGTCCTTTGTAAGCTGAACGGGAGTCTTTTTAGTACCGGGGATTGTTTCCGCAACAGAGGAGCATGCATAATACACGTTTCTGAGCGTTCCCGTATTTGTAACGGCAATGCCCTTTGTGTTTGCATATCCCGTTCTAAAATTTGCATAGCAGTTTTCCATATGACCGCTGTTTTCCGCAGTCATGGCGGCGCAGTTGTATGCGGCAATAGCATTTCCCGACGGCGCATAACTGCAATTTTCTATGTTACCGCTGTTTTTGCCCGTAAATCCGCCTGCGTAAAACAACTCGCTCGCCGTACCGCTTAATATTACCTTTGCCTTTGACGCCGTACAGCTTATGTAACCCTCGTCATTAACGCCTGCGATACCGCCGTAATAAAACGGCGTTGTCTTTTCGGTGTGAGGATTTTCCGAAAGCGAAACCGTGCCGTATGATCTGCATTGCTCGATTGCGCCGTTGCTGTTGTAACCGCAGATACCGCCTGCATAGTCAGGCGAGTACCAAGTCGCCGTATCGCCCGAAACAACGCTCATATCGGCAACCTGTGCCGACTCCGCAAAGGCGCAATATGATATTTTGCCGTAATTGTAACCGCACACACCGCCCACAGCAAATATCATTTTGTAATTTCCGTTGTGACCTCCGCCTGCTTTGCCCGAAAAGGTGCAGTTTGTAATCTCGTTTTTATTGTATCCGCAGATACCGCCGATATAGATGTAATCCTCACGCAGTGCCTCGGGTGCGTAATGATTTCCCCATACATTGCACTGCGATGAAGAATTATTCACCGAACCCGTGTTACTTCCGCATATACCGCCCGAATATCCGTATGCAAACGTGTATAATCCGAACAGCATTGTTGCTCTGACCGTACCCGACGATGTACCTTGCGAGATTGTACCTCTGTTGTCGCCCGCGATACCGCCTGCCGCCGCCGACGCAAAGCGTGACGTTGCGTAAACGCCCGCCGAGCTTTTGTCGGTATTATCCGAGCTTGAACCCGTTATTATTCCGTCGTTTATACCGCATATACCTCCGGCGTATGCGTCAGCGTAATAAATAGCGGCATCTGCCGAGCAATTTACCGTCACACGTGCGGAATTTTCGCAGTTTGTTATTGTTCCTCCGTTTCTGCCGCATATTCCGCCCGAAACCGCAAACGAATAATTGTTGCTTGATGAAATATATCCGTCTGCCGTGCAGTTTTCTATATTTCCCGTGCTGTATGCGGCAATAATGCCGGCATACGTGCGCATTTTTTCAAGATTTTCCTCTGTATAGGTCTGCTTAATGCCGTCCTGCGAGGTTATGACATTGAGGTTTTTTATATCCCCCTCGGAATATCCGAACAGACCCATATACTTGCCATTGCCTGAGGCGTTAAGCCCCGTTATAGTATTTCCGCCGCCGTTAAACGTTCCCTTAAAGGGGTGTTCCTCCGTTCCGACAGCTGTCCAGTCAATTGACGAAAGGTCAAGCTGTGACGTTAAAGTTACAACC
>CAKSPN010000116.1 GCA_934481375.1 uncultured Clostridia bacterium | reverse complement strand
TTTGCCGATATTATAAAAGAATGAAAGGAAGAAACTTATGAAAATATTCAATACAGCGGACATACTTATACCAAATACGGAGAAGCTTGAAAAATGGTCGGTTGTTGCGTGCGATCAATACACCTCCGAGCCGGAATACTGGGAGCAGGTCAAAAAAATAACGGACGGATACCCTACGGCGCTTAATATAATATTTCCGGAGGTGTATCTTGAGGACGGCGACGCCGATGAACGCATACGAAAAATAAACGAAACTATGCGTGAATATCTTGACAAAGGCTTGTTTACGGAGTACAAGGACGCCTTGATTTATGCGGAAAGAACACAAACGGACGGAAAAACGCACAAGGGCGTAATAGGCGTGCTTGATTTGGAGGAATACGATTATTCAAAAGGCTCGCAGTCAAAAATCCGTGCAACGGAAGGCACTGTTATGTCACGCATACCGCCCAGACGTAAAATAAGAATAGACGCACCGCTCGAAATGCCGCATATAATTATGCTGATAGACGACCGCAAAAAGGAAATAATCGAACCGCTTGCCGATAAGAAATCGGAGTTTAAGAAGCTGTATGATTTTGACCTTATGCAAAATTCGGGACACATATGCGGATATTTGACAGACGATATATCGAAAAAGCGTGTGGTTGATATGATAGAAAAGCTTGAGGACAAAGCCGAATTTGAGGAAAAATACGGCGTCAGGGACAAGGGTGTGCTTGTTATTGCGGCAGGCGACGGAAACCATTCGCTTGCAACCGCAAAAAGATGCTGGGAGGAAATCAAGGAAACGCTTACTCCCGAGGAGGCGGAGCGTCACCCGGCAAGGTATGCGCTTGCGGAGATTATGAATATCCACGATGAGGCTCTTGAATTTGAGCCGATACAGCGTGTTGTGTTTGACGTTGATCCCGAAAAGGTTATGGAAAGCTTTATGGAGTATTATCCCGAGATTTCATATACCGATAACGGAGGACAAAAAATACGCTATACTTTCCAAGGAAAAGAGGGAAGTGTATATGTGAAAAATCCGCCGTCAAATCTGAGCGTGGGAACGCTGCAAAAATTCCTTGACGATTATACCGCAAAAAACGGCGGAAAAATAGATTATATTCACGGCGATGATGTTGTGAGAAGTCTTACCGAGGCGGAAAACACCATAGGTTTTATGGTGGATAAAATGGCGAAAAACGATTTGTTTGCAACGGTAATAAAGGACGGCTCGCTCCCGAGAAAAACGTTCTCGATGGGAAATGCCGCCGACAAGCGTTTCTATCTTGAATGCAGAAAAATAAGATAGAATACATTATTCAAGAATAAGCCATACTAAGCAGAGATTGGAACAGCAATCTCTGCTTTATTTTTTGGAGGATTACAATATGCTTAATATTGTTGTGCGAACGCTTATTTTATATATAGCCGTTGTGGCGTCGCTGCGGATTATGGGCAAACGGCAGATAGGGGAATTACAGCCCTCCGAGCTTGTTGTGGCAATAATGATTTCCGATCTGGCGTCCGTGCCGATGCAGGCGATAGACATACCGATTATTTCGGGAATACTGCCGGTTATAACGCTTATAATTGCGGAGGTTTTGATGTCGTTTTTAAGCCTTAAAAGCCGCCGTATGCGGAAAATTATTTCGGGTGAGCCGAGCATTGTAATATACGACGGAAAAATCAACGAAAAAGAGCTTGAACGGCTGAGGTTTAATATAAACGATTTGCTGGCGGAACTGCGGCTCAACAGCTGTCATGATATTTCGGACGTTGAGGTTGCAATAATCGAAACGAGCGGTAAATTGAGCGTTATTCCGAAAGACACCGCAAGGGGCGTTACAGTGGAGGATATGCAAAATGAAAACATACGCCGTGACGGACTTCCGTGTACAGTGATAGCGGACGGAGAACTTAACGAAAAAGAACTTATGCGGAGCGGAAAAAACCGAAAATGGCTTGACGATAAACTGCGCAAAAACGGAATAAAGGATATAAAGGAAGTTTTTATGGCGTCGGTTGATGCCGAGGGCGAATTGTTTTTACAGAAAAAAGACAAGGGGAAATGATATGAAAAGTGTTATTGTTTCGCTGATACTGGCGGCGGCGTTGGTGACGGGGAGCTTGGCGTATACACACAAAATAGACGGTGTTACGGCTGAAATGAGCGATATAAATTCTCGGATAATACAGAGTCTTGAAAATGAGGATTTCATACAGGCAAAGGAGAATATTAATGACCTTAAGGATTGCATAGAGAAAAATTCGATTATTATGGAAACAATGGGCAATCACGAAGAAGCAGACAAAATAAAAATGAACCTTTCCGAGCTTGAAAGGTTCACGGACGGCGAAAAACGCACCGATGCACTGTCAAAGTGCAGTGTGCTGAATTTTCTCATTGATCATTTGAGCGAGGTGTCGCATCTTACGATAGAAAATATACTTTAAATTATATTGCCGATAATTCCGAAAGAAATCAAAGACATTATAAGTCCTGCCGTTGCAACGCCCAGGAAAATGAAGAAAAAGCTTTTAAGCGGTTTTAATCTGAACAGCACCGCAAGCAGACTGCCCGTCCATGCTCCCGTACCGGGGAGCGGTATTGCAACAAACAAAAACAAGCCCCAGTATCCGTATTTTTCTATCTGTGCCGATTTTTTTATTGCTTTTTCCTGTATTTTATCGGGTATTTTATGAAAACGCTTTGTCGTTTTCATCCATTCAAATATAATTTCTATAAAGAGCAGTATGAACGGAATGGGAATCATATTTCCGATAACTGCCGCAATGTATGTCGGCAGAAACGGCACGCTCATAAATCCTGCGGCAAGTATTGAACCTCTCAATTCCAACAGCGGAATCATTGAAACAAGCGCCACTATAAAGGTATAATGTATTTTTCCCGAAAGTGCCGAAACTATTGCATGAACTGCTGAACTCATATATTAATCTCCTTTGAAAATGTTTTTGGGTCGATGAAGGCATCGACCCCTGCGGTTTTGCGATTATTGGGGCGATGAGAACATCGCCCCTTTTAAAATACCATTTCAAACCATTGTAATAATAACATCTTTTTTTGATACAGTCAAGTAAATTCTTGTATAAACGGATTGCCAAGCCGATAAATATATGCTATACTGTATATATTATAATGCGGAGGAGAAGATATTTATGCGTATACTCGGAATAGATTACGGCGACGCACGTGTCGGCGTGGCGGTGAGCGACGCACTCGGAATTACGGCACAGGGCGTGGGTACGGTTAAAAACACGGGCGCAAAAAAGCTTATGGAGGAACTGGGGAAAATAATAGCTCAGTATTCGCCGGAAAAGATAGTTGTGGGACTGCCGAAAAATATGGACGGCACACAGGGTTTCCGTGCCGAGGCAACATATAAATTTGCCGAAAAGCTTAAAGAAATTTACGGCGGTGAAATAATTTTCTGCGATGAACGCCTTACAACTGTCGGAGCAACACGCTTTTTAAACGAAACAAATACGCGCGGTAAGAAGCGCAAAGGCGTTATAGATACGGTTTCGGCATGCCTTATACTTGAAAGTTATCTTAATTCCGCAAAGAAATGATTGACATTTTGCGGTAAGTGTTATACAATGAATATGTAAAAGAAAATTGCAAACGAAAGGAAACAATAAAATGGACGAAGAAATAGTTGTATTGGAAGGCGAAAACGGCGAAAAGATAAATTGTACCTGTATGGGAACATTTGAGTTTAACGGAAAGACTTACGGAGCATTTATCCAGGTTATGGACGACGGAACGGAGTGCGACGACGTAATTCTTCTTGCATGCGAGCCTGTTGACGACGGCGAAAATCTTGACCTTTATCCGATAGAGGACGATGCGGAGCTTGAGGCGGCATACGAGGAATTTTTAAAGATTTGCGCCGAAGAAGATGACGAGGAATAAATCTGTAACATCTTTTTAAACAAAATTTCATATATTACCTGTTGTATTTCAACATATTTTGTGGTAATATAATATCAGTGAACAACTTAATACATTACCCTGAAATCTCACGTGAAAAAGCCTATTTTTTACCAACACTTCATAAAAGGGACTTTCTCTCCGGATGCGGCGTATACGCCTCCTTTTCTTCGGAAATGCCAGTGGACATATAAAGTATCCGGGAAATAACCCACCTGCAATAGCAGGTAGAAATTCGGCTTGCTGTACGGTTATTTTGGGGTTTTTGTTTATACGCCTTATTTGTCCGCAATAAGGGAGAACGTATTATTTTGCGGACAGAAAGGCAGAACATACATATGTCGGTTAAGATTATCCGTGGCGGAATAGGCTCGGAAAAAAACAGGCTGTGCATTGAGCAGATTAAAAAAGTACATACGGAAACAAACGGCGAGCGGTGCATAATGCTTGTTCCCGATAACTATTCGTTTGAAACGGAAAAACAGTTTGTAGATGAATTCGGCGGTACGGGTTTAAACGGTATAGACGTTATGACGCCGAGAAAAACGGCATTGAATTTTCTGCCGGCACAGAGCATAAAATATCTGTCCGATTCGGGACGGAGAATGCTCATTTCACGTGCGATAAACGAATACTGTGAAAATTCGCCCGAAAGTCCGCTTATACGCACAATGCGCACGAGCGGATTTGCAGGCGTTATGGAACAGCTTATAAATGAAATGAAAATATACTGCATTGAGCCGCAGACGCTGTACGATATTGCAAATAAAACATCAAACAGCGTGCTTAAAAATAAGCTTAATGCGGCAGGTGCGGTGTATGAAAAATACAATGAATTTTTTGCGGAGGAAAGCTATACAGACAGTAACGACGACCTGTTAAGAGTCAGCGAATACATAAAAAACAGCGATGATTTTAATTCCAAACTTCACGTCTGGGTAAATCATTTTGACGAGCTTACACCTCAGCATATGCTTATACTTGAGGCAATGGCTGAGAAGAATGTCGACCTTACAATAGGTATAAATTATCCGTATGAGGATAAATATTCGGTCTACGGCTGTATGGGGAAAATATACGAAAAGCTGTGCTCACTTAAAGGCTACGAGGGCGATTACAACTGCAAAACGCTCTATTCTCACGTAAAAAGTCCCGAAATACGCTTTATGCTTGAAAACTACAACAATCTGCGGGCGGAATATGCGGAAGAAACGCAGAACATATCGGTGTTTACGGGGCGTGATTTGTATGCCGAAACGGAGCATATAGCCTGTGAAATACTGCGGCTGGTTCGTGAGGAGAACTACCGCTATAAGGACATTGTCGTTATGTGCGGTGACGGCGGAAGTGAAAATCATATAATAAAAGCGGTATTTGACGAATACGGAATACCGTATTTTTCCGATGAAAAAATTAATCTTTCGGATCACCCGATTGCAATGCAGATTTTATCCGTGTTCGATATTTTCGAGGACGATTGGAGTTATAATTCGGTTTTCCGTTATCTGCGTGCGGGATTTATTTATAATGAAAGCTTTGAGCATACCGACCTTGCGGAAATCGACCGCACGGACAATTATGTTTTAAAGTACGGCATAACGGGAAAGGGCAGATGGCTTGCAGGATGGAATTTTGACGAAGAAGAAAATGATGCGGAACGTGAAATAAACGAGATTAAGTCAAAGCTTGCAAAACCGCTTGACGCACTTTCGGCAAAAATAAAGAAAAACCGCACCTCCGCAGAGTATTCAAAATCATTGTTTGAATTTCTTGAAAGCATAAATATGTACGGCGGACTTAAAAATGATGTCTTAAAATTCAGAAAGTCGGGAAATAATGACGAAGCACAGCGCTTTTCCGAGATATGGAACAGAATAATAGAGGTAATCGACCAGGCGGTTGTGACGATGGGCAAGCGTGAAATGAGCTTTGCGGAATACGGCAGATATATC
>CAKSPN010000115.1 GCA_934481375.1 uncultured Clostridia bacterium | reverse complement strand
ACTCCGCACACTCCGACAAGCATTGCCGCACATATAATTAAAGATATAAGTTTTTTCATTTTCAAGCACTCCTTTCAGATAACATAATATTAAGATTTCCGTTTCGGCAGCGAAGTTCGTTTAAAAAATCTCTCTCGTCCGCTCCGTCAGCCATTGAAATATTATACGAAAGTTCGAACAGCGAGCCTAAGTCCGTTGTCTTTATTTTGTCCAGCTTATAATTTTTGGTGTATTTTTCAAATATATCGTCAAATGCGCCCTTATAGTTCAAATCCTCCGGAATGGTTATGCGGAGCGATTTGGGCGTATTTTTCGGCGTAAACAAATGCGCCCTTTCCGTTACGAACATAACCGCACACAGCAGTATAACAAACAATGCGCCGTAGCCGTAAAGTCCCACTCCGCACGCCAGACCCGCCGCAATATCAAAGAAGATAAAGCCTATTTCCTTTGGGTCGCCGGGCGCACTGCGGAACCGTATAATCGAGAGCGTTCCGGCAAGGCTGAACGCACGGGCGATATTGCTTCCGACAAACAGAATAATTACCGAAAGAATTACGGGAAGCATCAGAAGCGTTACCGCCATACTGCGCTGATACGAGTCCTCGCTTTGCGTTTTGTAATATGTAAATGCAATCGCACCGCCGAACACAAGTGCAATAATTATTGCCGTAAGCGACGAGCCGACCGTTATTGTGTCCGACACGTCAGTCAGTATATTATTAAATAGATTATCCATTTTCATCTTCCTTTCTATGCGCCTATTGACTGTTTAAATTCCGTTCCGTATTTTGAAAAACTGCTCCGCCTTATATTAAGTTCCGTGAGCATATGCGTAAGCCACAGCGGTTTTGCACGTGAGGTTTTTATTTCCATAAGATACATTCCCTCAGGCAAAAGCTTTCTTCCTCCGTCGCCGTCCTCAAGCTTTACATCGTACCGTCTTGCACGTATATTCGTGTCAAACGATATTCTTAAATCGGGGTTTCCCTTTTCAAAATATGCAATCCTGTCATATGCCAGGTACACCTTCGGCTCAAGGCTGTACATTTTAAGAAAATATTCAATCTCGCTTATCACCTGCGTGTTCATATATTCTTTTTGCTCGGGCGTCTTTCCCGATTTCACAAAGCTGTATGCCTCATCGAGCGAAAGCACCGTGCGCCGTTTGTTTACAATTCCTTTGTATTTCTTTTTTATTTCAAGAAAAACCTTGGAAGTGCTGTCAGGCACACCGTATGAGCGGAGCCTAAGCTTTTCCTTGTAAATCGGCTTTGAAAGCGATTTCCTTATCAAATAATCATCTGCCGTATCGTAATAAATATTTGCTATCGTATACGGTTTATGATTTGTATTGTATGCGTCAAGTTCCATATGTTCGTCCATAATCTTTATTATTTTTTCATATGCCGCACTGTCTATGAGGTATTTGTGTTCGTATCGGTTGAATACTTCGATTGCCATATTAATTCCTCCTTTTGACATCATTATACTGCCTTATGATTAAAAGAACATTAGAAATAAAAAGTTTTTTAAAAAAAATAATTGATTGCTTTCTTAAGGCACATATGATAAAATATCATTAAAATAAATCTGCTTTCGTGGGAGGTTAAATGGATATGAAAAAGTTCAGAACCGCAGTGTCTGTAATTATTATGATTATCGCCGGCATTATCGGCTTGTTCGCAGGAGGAGCGGCTGACAATGCAATCGGCGGAGCAATTCTGTTTTCGATGATTGCAGGGATTGCCTGCATTATCTATGTAACTGATAACCGTGAGGAATAAAACACATACAAAAATAGTGTTGCTTACGCAACACTATTTTTATACTTTCTCAATTATTTGCTGCCGCCATTGCAGCACCGATTATACCGGCGTCGTTAAACAGCGATGCAATTTCTATATCGGTTTTCGGCATATGCTTATTGTAATCGTCCTTATCCACAAGCGCCTTGACGGGATTTAAAAGATAATCTCCCTCACGGCTTATTCCGCCGCCTATAACAAGTTTTTCGGGCTGGAATATGTTAAGTATGCTTACAAGGCCCTCGGCGATATATTTTTCATACATAGCAACAACGTCCAAAGCCGCTTTGTCGCCCTGCTTTGCCGCCTCGAATGCAGTTCTGCCGCTTACCTTGCCGTCACGCTCGGCAAGCTTTGCCATAAGGCTTTCGGGATTTTTCTTAATAGCCGCCTCGGTCTGTCTTATAAGCGCCGTAACCGAAGCATACGCCTCCCAACAGCCTTTTTTGCCGCATGAACACTGCTCGCCGTCAACCATAAGCGTGATATGTCCCAGCTCTGCTCCTGCGCAGTTAAAGCCTCTGTATATCTTTTTATTGATTATCATTCCGCCGCCTACGCCTGTGCCGAGCGTTATGAATATATAATCGTCAACGCCGTTTCCGTTTGCGATATACTCGCCGTAAGCCGCCGCATTTGCGTCGTTTTCGAGATTTACAGGCTTATCTATATGCGACTGTATAAGCTTTCTCATAGGAAAGTTTTCCATACGGATATTATTTGCATACGCAATAACGCCGTTTTTGTTGTCCACCGTTCCGGGACAGCCTACGCCGATTGACGCAACCTCGTCCATTGTGTGTCCCGACTCCTTAACGACCTTTTCGCACAATGTGCACATATCCTTTACTATTTCCTCGCCCGGACGGCTTGCAAGCGTGGGTGTTGAGTCCTGATAAACTATTTTACCGTTTTCGTCAACAAGACCTACCGCAATATTTGTACCGCCCAAATCAATTCCCAAATAAAACATTTATATTTTCCTCCCGATTAACCCTGTGTATTGTAACTGTAGTTAGGCGCTTCCTTAGTGATATAAATATCATGCGGATGACTTTCCTTCAAGCCTGCGCCGGTTATTCTTATAAATCTGCCGTTTTCCTTGAGATCGGGTATTGTCGGTGTACCGCAGTAACCCATACCCGAACGCATTCCGCCGATAAGCTGGAATATCGTATCCGAAAGCGGACCCTTGTAGGGAACACGTCCCTCAACGCCTTCGGGGACAAGCTTTTTCGAGCCGACCTGGAAGTATCTGTCCTTTGAACCCTTTTCCATAGCCGCAAGAGAACCCATACCTCTGTATACCTTAAAACGTCTGCCCTGGTATATTTCAAACTCGCCGGGACTTTCGTCACAGCCTGCCAAAAGACTTCCCATCATAACAACGTCCGCACCTGCGGCAATCGCCTTTACGCAGTCGCCCGAATATTTTATTCCGCCGTCCGCAATTACGGGGATACCGTACTTCTTTGCTACTTCGGAAACATCATATATTGCCGTTATCTGCGGAACGCCTATACCGGCTATTATACGTGTGGTGCATATCGAGCCGGGGCCTATTCCCACCTTGATACAGTCCGCACCTGCTTCGATAAGCGCCTTTGCCGCCTCGGCGGTTGCGATATTTCCCGCAATTACCTGAAGTTCGGGATATGCCTTTTTAATCTCACGGACTTTGTTCATTATATTCTTTGAATGTCCGTGCGCACTGTCAAGGCAAACCACGTCAACGCCTGCGCCCACAAGCGCTGCAACACGGTCAAGACAATCGTCCGTTACGCCTATTGCCGCACCGGCAAGCAGTCTGCCGTCCTTGTCCCTTGCGCTGTTCGGGTATCTTATTGCTTTTTCAATGTCCTTGATTGTGATAAGACCCTTAAGATGATTTTCCTCATCAACGATAGGGAGCTTTTCGATTTTATGCGCAGACAAAATCGCCTGCGCCTCTTTAAGAGTTGTTCCGACAGGCGCCGTTATGAGATTTTCTTTCGTCATAACATCGTCTATCTTTTTGGTGAAATCCTCCTCAAAGCGCAAATCCCTGTTGGTTATGATACCGACAAGCACATTGTTCTCATCACAAATCGGCACGCCCGATATTTTGTATCTGCCCATCAGATCGTCTGCGTCTTTAAGAGTATGGTCTGCGCTTAAACTGAATGGATTGGCAATTACTCCGTTTTCCGAACGCTTTACCTTATCAACCTCCGCCGCCTGTTCTTCAATAGTCATATTCTTATGAATTATGCCTATTCCGCCCTCGCGGGCAATAGCTATCGCCATAGATGCTTCCGTTACCGTGTCCATTGCCGAACTCATAAACGGAATGTTAAGCTTAATGCGTTTCGTCAGATGCGTTGACAAATCAACCAAATTCGGAGTCACTTCCGATTCCTGAGGTATGAGCAGCACATCATCAAACGTAAGTCCTTCTTTTGCAAACTTATCTGCCATTTTTCTTCTCCTTTCAGCCGTTTAATCCGTATAATTGTATTATTTTATTTTATCAGAAAACGCCTGTCTTTTCAAGTGGTTTTTTCGCAATCCGACAATCTTTATTGCAGTTGATTAATATACTCCAGCAAAATTTTCCTCATTGTGGCAAAATCACTAATTTGAAAAATCTCCGATTTCAGCCTTGCCGCGCCGTGCATACCCTTTATATACCACGCAATATGCTTTCTTGCCTCGCATACTCCTCTGCTTTCGCCTTTGTCGCCCACAAGCATAAAAACATGCTCCAAAGCCTGGCATATACGCTCTTTATCGGTCGGCTTGTACCTTACCCTGCCGTATTTCATAAGCTCGTTTATCTGCCTGAATATAAACGGATTTCCCTGTGCGCCTCTGCCTATCATCACGGCGTCACAGCCGGTATATTCAAACATTCGCTTTGCGTCCTCGGGGATTTTTATGTCGCCGTTACCGATAACGGGGATTTTCACAGCCGCTTTTACGTTTTTTATGGTGTCCCAGTCCGACTCGCCGTGATAAAACTCCATACGTGTCCTGCCGTGCACGGCTATTGCCGCCGCACCGTTATCCTCAAGGATTTTTGCGCACTCGACTGCGTTGTCACTGTCAAATCCCTTTCTTATCTTTGCCGTAACGGGAACGGGCGATGCGTCCGCCGCCGCACGCATAATCTTCCCCATAAGCGGCGGATTTTTCATAAGCGCACTGCCGTCGCCGTTGTTTACTATCTTCGGCGCAGGACAGCCCATATTAAGGTCTATAAGCTCCGTCCCCGTCTGCACTGCGTATCCGACAGCCTCCGCAATTATATCGGGGTCCGAGCCGAACAACTGCACCGCACACGGACGCTCGCTTTGCGTTATGCGCATAAGCTCCGCCGTTTTTTTGTCCTTGAAATGCAGCGCCTTGGCGCTTATCATTTCCGTATATGTCATTCCTGCGCCGTGGCTTCTGCATATGCGCCGAAACGACGAATCGCTCACGCCTGCCATAGGCGCAAGAAATATATTGTTTTCCGTTTTAAATTTACCGAATTTCATATCTCACCCAATCAGAAGAACGCCCAAAATCCCAAAAATCCCAGTACAAAGCTGAAAAGAATAAGCTGTATCGCACACAAAACAGGCAGTCCGGCTCTGAATTTGGAGTGGTTTGTCTTGTGTGAAAAGACTATCATTCCCAAAAGTCCGCCGACAGCACCGCCAAGCGCCGACACTGTCATAAGCTTGTTCTCCGAAATTCTCCTCTTGCGTGTTTTGGCGTGCTTTTTATCTTTGCCGTACATCGAAAACGCCCACACGTTCATTACCAGAACATATGCCGCAATAACCAGAAACAGCAGTTTGTTTGCGGTCACGTTTGAGAAAACCTTTATCGTGTTCGGAAACGACGGCACACGCATATTCCCGAAAAACACCTTAAGCCAATCGGTAACAAATTTTATATATTCACCTGTCTGTTTTAAACCGAGATACAGTATCTGCCCCGCAGACTGCATTATCAGATGTATATCCATCGCAAAGCCTTCTTTGTTTATTTTACGGCAAAAATTCTCCGCCGAATATCAGATATATTATACAATAAATAAACGCAGGTGTCAACACAGACAGACGAGCCTGCCAACAAAATAATTTAAATTTGGGATTATCCAAAAGCAAAGCAGACAAACCGTTTGAGGTTTGTCTGCTTTGCTTTTATGAAATTTTATCCACATCTTCGGCACGGCAGACGGGAATCATTGTTCCGATG
>CAKSPN010000114.1 GCA_934481375.1 uncultured Clostridia bacterium | reverse complement strand
AAAGAATACAAAGACAATTTATATGCCGTATATAAGATAAAGGTTACGGAGGGAAGTCTTGACGGTGCATACCTCGGCGTAAGCTATTACGGTACTGACTGGTACTGCAATAAATATAAGAGCGGTACAAGCGATTTTAACAAAGACGAGTCTTACAGATATGCAGAGCTGTGGAGATTGGGCGTTGCCGGCGTAAAGCTGTCCGATTATTACAATGACGATAACGAGATAGACGCAGACGGTTTCCACACAATAATTGTTCCTCTTTCGGCTTTTGAATTGGCAAATGCGGATTTCAGAAAGAGATATTCAATAGTTGATACCATGAAAGACTATACCGATGATTGTGAACTTAACTATGCTATGCTCAAGGGTATCGGTATTGCAAGAGAAGATACGAAAAGCGGAGCAAAATTCGCATATGAAACAAAGGATTACGCATTTGTTGCTCCCCAAGCCGCACAGAACTTTGCGGCTGCGTCGGTTGACAGCGGCGTACAGCTTACATGGGACGTATCAACCGATACGGACGTTACATATAAGGTATCAAAGAAAGTAAACGGCAATGAAACTTTAATAACTCCGACAGAGAGCGGAAAATATCTCGACACGGACGTTGACCTTACCGACAAAGACACGGAAGTAAGCTATACAATCGTTTCACAGGATAACACCTACGGCGTAAAGACTTACACTGACGAGGAGGTATTCAATAAGGCGGTTGTTACATCATCGGTAAAGGAAAATCTATTTACTGTTCTGGAAAGTGCCGGAGCCGAAACAGATGATTTGAAAATGTTTACATACGGTTCGGGATACGTAAGCCAGTACGGCGACTACGAAGGACACAAAACAGCTAAAATTGCCGACGGTGCGGCAGTTATCACAATGGACGACAACACAATAGCCGACAGCGACATGGTTAAGCGTGTTGCTCCCGCTTACCCCGATTATCAGTTCAACGGTTTAACCACAAACCCCGACGGCACATACGGCGTAATCGAAAAACTGAGCGGCTGGGGATATGCCGGATTTGCTCCGAAATACAATGAAAAAACAGACGCTCATCAGGGCGCTGTTATTGACGCAAGAAATTATATGGATAACGGTAAAGCCGTATTCTCGGTAGACGCAACAAATCAAAATCTTGACGGAGTATATCTTACAATCGGATATTATAAGAATTTGTGGGATTTGGGATTCTATCAGGACGGCGCATATGCATGGAATACCAATTTTGACGATACTACGGCGCTTGCGGCAGCAAAACCCGGCTGGAAGAACGGCGAAGGCAACTATATGTCTGTAAGTTTTGCCGGCGTGCCGCTTAAGGATTACTATGACAGCACAAAGGGCGGCTATCAGACATTAATCGTTCCGCTTTCGGAATTTGCAAACAATTCAACATTTAATAAACAGGCAAGCAAGCTCAGTTCGAGTAGGTTATCAGCTGACGATCATGAAAACACCTTTAATCCGGCGCTTATAAAGACAGCAGGTATAGCGCGTATGGACGCACATAACAGCGTGAAGTTTGAAGCAAAGATTAACAACATCGAATTTGTTGCACCATCAGGTGTGCGCAAGCTCGAAGGAGCTGTAAACAATAACAACACAGTAACGCTTTCATGGAAAGCATCAACAGATACTGACGTTGCAAAATACGAGGTTTACAGAAACGGCAGAAAGATAGGCGAAACATCGGGAACAGAGTATACCGATACGGACGCTCTCCGCAGCGGCGATTACACATATGCGGTAAAGACAGTATCAACAGCATATGATCTTAAATCTGCTGACGTTGAAACAGTAGTAACAATCCCTGTT
Organism: uncultured Clostridia bacterium; assembly: GCA_934481375.1. Taxonomy (GTDB): domain Bacteria; phylum Bacillota; class Clostridia; order UBA1381; family UBA1381; genus UBA4716. Next base: position 4,284 of record CAKSPN010000114.1, on the reverse strand, counting down.
CTGTCAACAATCGGCTTCTATTCGGCAGAGGGAGATACACGCATAGAAGCGCAGTATACAATAGACGGAACAATCGAAGCAGACCTTATGTCAAGAGTATCGGGTAACAGGGGTTATGCCGCAGTATTCGGCAAGGACGGAGTGTTAAAGTCGGTTAAGACCGTACTTCTCGGAGACGGCGAAGTAAAGACTGTTACACTTGAAAACGTTTCAAAGACAGACACAGTAAGAGCATTCATCTGGAACGCAGACGGCACACCACAGTGCGATGACAGATTTATCGGCGAAAAGGGCGACGAGGTACTTGTTATCGGCGATGAATTTTCATTGCAGTCATCGGATTTACTCGATGAAGTAGCGGCAGGCGCAGGCAAAAGCCTGAACGTTACAAACGCATATGCAAACGGTCTTACAATGGAGGGTCTTTACAACAACCTCGAGGCAGACGTATTCACAAAGGTTGTAAACGGCTCTGCCGCAAGCGGTGTATACACATTAAGCGAAATACTCGCATCGGGCGACTGGAAATATGTAATTGTTCAGGACAGACCGCAGTATGCCGAATTCTATGATTATTACATAGGCGAAACGCACGCAACACAGTTACCGAGCATTGCCGCTGCAATCAAAGCAGGCGCTCCGAATGCGGCTCTCTTTGCAAACGAGGCATGGGGATATACCGCAGATTATATAGCAAACGCATCAGATGAAGAAAAGGCATTCTTTGATGAGAACGGATATGAGGATTTTGCATCATCATTGTACACTTCGCAGACATCATCGGATTATATAGCAAGAGCACTCGGCGGAACAAAAATTCTTACGGGAAATGCAATGCTTGCTTACACTCCGGACGGCTCGCTCGTTATGGCGGCTGACGGCTGTAATCTTAACACAGCAGGTAAATTCTTTGCTTCGGCATACATTTACAAGCTTATGACCGGCGCAAGCATAACAAATGCATATGTTCCGAACGGCGTTGAAAATGCGGACGCAATCATAAGCGCCGTAAATTCAGCCAAGAACGAATAACAATAAGGCAGACAGTGTGCCGCTTTGGCGGCACGCTGTCATTAATACAAGTGTTGGATACGGGAGGACAACATATATGAAAAGAAATATTATTCTGCTATTGATACTTTCAATACTTGCAGTACAAATTCCGGCATTTACGGTATCGGCAGATGACGCTTCCGATACAAGAGAGGCGCTGGCAATGGCAATGCGCATAATAAATTCCGGATCGAGAAAGACAATAAACGAAGCCGTTTACGAAAATAATTCAAGGAGCGGACTGAAAGGCGGAAACGGCGTTGAGGACGGCGTTCAGTGCCATTACAGCTATATAAACTATTCGGACATTGCCGACGGAAATGACTGGGTGGGAATACGTATGCGCCTGAGAGATGACGGATACAGAGATTTCAGTGCAATAAAAGAAAACGCAAAGATAGTATACAAAGTCAAATTGGGACAGGATGCGGACGTAAACAATCTGTACTTCACCGTAAGCTCGAAAAACGGAGCAATAGCAGGCGTAAGTGCGGACTTATCCGCAGATAAAGACGGAAACAATATACCCGACGTAAAAGAGGCTTGGCAGGAATACAGTATTCCTTTAAGCACCTTTGATACAGAGGGCATTGAAATGAACACGGGACTGGCGTTTAACGCAGCCGAATTTACGGGCATGGGCATGGTGCGTAAAAATGACGCGTCGGGTACAAATCCCGCATCGGACGATAAAATCTGGATTGCAAAGCTTAACGTTATGAATTTGCCCGCTGTTTCGGATCTCGAAGCATTGGCACACGGCGGTATCGAGCTTTCGTTTACAAAGCCGACAGCCCCGACAATAGATTTTTACGAGCTGGTAAGAACCGCTCCCGACAACAGCGAAACGGTAACAACTCTTACGGCTGACGATTTTATATTAAATTCGGGAAAATACGTCTACACCGACAAAACTCCCGAGGCTGATATTACATACACATACAAAATAAGAATACACGAGAGCGAATACGGCTTGTATTCGTTATACAGCAACGAAGCTGCGGGAATGATGACGGACGAGGACAGCGGCGAGGACATTCCGCTCGACGGCGACAGCACCGTTTTGTTTGATATGCAGACACGCGGTTTCAGATGGCAGGCAGATCCTCCGAGTATCCTCGAAGAAAACGGAGGTGCAAAAGTCCTCTACAACACAAGCGCCGCATCGGTACCCGATATGGGCGCAGGCACTATCAACAGATACGATATGAACCCGAAAAACTTTAAGGAAAAAGATACATACGAGCCGGGCATACCGTACAGAGGATATATGGCAGGTACATATTACACCTCGCAGAAGAGCGGCGGCGAGAACGAGGACACAAATAACTCGAAAAACATAGCAGCTTACAAGGACAGTGCATATGCGGTATTCAGAATAAACATTGACGAGGCTGTTCCGCTTGACAATCTGTACTTTACCGTGGCAAGCGCATATGCCGACGGCAGTACGATTGACTCCTCGCGTACATATATCGCCCTGCCTATGACCGACTACATCACCGACGCCGACAAGGGCAAAACGATGTACGTTACAATTCCGCTTACGGATTTCACGATAGATAATCCGCACGCATTCCAGTCGTTATGGAACAACCGCTGGAGCGGCAGGGACGCAGACGTTGAAAAGGAAATCGACTGGACACTGTTCAGCACTATGGGATTTATCCGCCGTGTATATGACGGAAACAACGGCAGTGACGACCCGAAGATTGAAACGCCCGAATACGAGAGCGGATACATTTACGAGGGCGATATGTTTATCGCAAACGTTGAACCGCCGAAGAATTTCTCGGTTTACGACGTTAAAGCCGACAAGATTGTGCTTAGGTGGGATCACACAAATTCCGACGCTGTAAAGTACAATATATACAGAACGGAAAACGGCGAAAACCGCACACTTTTGGGCGAATGTACAAAGAACGTTTATGTGGACAGCTTTGCCGATACGGGAATGGTTGCGGGAACAACTTACAAATATGAGATAGAGGCGGTTGACAAATACGGCGCAAAGTCGCCGATATTGAGCGATGAAACAACAGTCCGCACAATCGACCGTCCGAGAAACTTCCAAACCTCGGCGTACACCTCAAACACAGCCGAGCTTGCGGTAAATATCTCATGGTCTGCTCCGAAATACGGCGACCTTGCAGGATATGTTCTTTACAGAAACGGCGAAGTTTATCAGAGACTTGACCCGTCAGTGACATCATACAAGGATACGGCGCTTACGGAGCACAGCGAATACACATACACCATGACGGCAGTTGACGCAAACGGCAAGGAGTCAATCCATACAAACCCCGTTACGGTAATTGCGTCGGCGGTTGCTGTTCCGACAGGGCTTACATATGAGATTAAAAACTCAAACCGGGCGGAGCTGGCATACAATGCTCCCGAATTTGCCGAAAAATACTATATATATTTAAACGGTGAAAAAATTGCCGAAACAACCGAAACCGTATATACCGTAACGGACGTTCCTTACGATACGGCGCTTGTATTCGGAGTAAGAGCGGTAAATGCCGCAGGCGCAACGTCGAACGAAACAAAAACGGAAGAATTTATCATAAAAAATCCGAAAATCGAGAGCGCACTGATACTTTTTGACGATACCTTAAACGCAGACTACTCCAAGGAAATATCATCGGGCGGAAAAATATCGGAAACAACGGACAAAGCAATTCTCGGAAGAAAATCGCTGTGTCTGGACTTTGCGGAAAGAAAAGCCGGCGTAATATCGGCAACATTATCGGCAAAGAAAATTGACATAAAGGATTACCGTGACAACGGCGGCAGACTCAGTTTCTGGCTGTTTGCCGAGGAGGGCGCGGACCTTGCAAAAATGCAGGTGGGCGTCGGAACGACAACGAGCCTTTCGGGCAGTACCGTACCGTTAAGAGCAATGGTGGACATAAAGGATTACGCATCTGCATACGGCAAGTGGGTATACGTGGAAATTCCGCTTACGGATTTTGCCGACATAGGCGAGGCGGTAGCAACGGGTAAAATACAGTCCGCACCTATTGATTATGCAAACTTCAAAAACTTCGTTATCACGTATGACACATCAAGAGTTACAAGCGGTCCGAAAATCTACCTCGATCAGATAACAATTGACGAGGGTAAATCGTGGTCGGTAAGAAAAATTGAGGACGAAAACAGAAACAGCTCGCCCATTTCGGCGGCGGCTAAAAAGATTAACATTACGTTCTCGGAGGATATGCTCCC
>CAKSPN010000113.1 GCA_934481375.1 uncultured Clostridia bacterium | reverse complement strand
CATACACACAGCTATATTCAAACGGGTCAGATTGATTCAAAATTCGGTGTTGCGCTTGAAAACGGCGAGGCATTTTCGATATACGAAAAAGCAAATAAAATGTCTAACGTAAATCCCGACGGTATACACTGTCACATAGGCTCGCAGATATTTGATATTGCACCGTTTGAAAAAGCGGCGGAAATAATGATGAATTTTGCCGGAGATTTAAAAGACAAGCTCGGCTTAACGATAAATAAATTAAATCTCGGCGGCGGATACGGAATAATGTATACAGAAAAGGACGATCCTGTTCCGTATGATGAATATATCAAAAAAGTTTCCGAAGTCATAAAAAGCACTGCAAAAAAGCGTGGCTTGGACTTACCGTTCCTGTTAATGGAGCCGGGACGTTCGATAGTTGCACCTGCAGGCATAACATTGTATACCGTAGGAAGTATTAAGGATATAAAGAATGTAAGAAAATATGTCAGCGTTGACGGAGGTATGGGCGATAATCCCCGATACATTCTGTACGAGTCGGAGTATTCTGCAGTAACGGCAAACAGAGCGAACGAAAAACCTTCTGAAAAGGTAACGGTTGCCGGTAAATGCTGTGAATCGGGCGATATATTGATGAAAGATGTTATGCTCCCCGAACTCAAATCGGGAGATATTCTGGCAGTTTTGGCTACGGGTGCGTATAACTATTCAATGGCATCAAACTATAACAGAATTCCGAGACCGGCAGTTGTCGCTGTAGCAGGCGGAAAAACAAAGGTTATAGTAAAACGTGAAACATATGAAGATATAATCAGAAACGACATCATATAATCCGAAAATAAAAATTGCATTAAGCAAAGCGAGGGTGCGGAACTTCTTTAGCTCGGTAATGAGTAAAGAATATATCCGCACCCTCGCTTTTTGTATAATTTTCAGACTTTTCTTATTGTTTTTATAATCTGCGGATCAATCGGCTGATCGCTTCTGTCGGTCGGCGTTTCGGCAATCAGGTCAACAATGTCCATGCCCTCGGTAACTTTTCCGAAAGCGGCATACTCGCCATCAAGATGCGGAGCATCGGCGTGCATAATAAAGAACTGGCTCGACGCACTGTTCGGGAACATCGTTCTCGCCATTGAAAGCACTCCTCTGGTGTGCTTTAGAGGGTTATCAACGCCGTTTCGCTTAAATTCGCCCTTTATGCTTTCGGCGTGCTTGGGATTTCCGTCCTTGTCCATACCGCCGCCCTGAATCATAAATCCGCTTATAACACGGTGAAATATAAGACCGTCATAGAAATGTTCGTCAATCAGCTTTAAAAAGTTTGCTACCGTTATCGGTGCGGAGGCGGGATAAAGCTCTGCTTTGATAACTCCGCCGTTTTCCATTACAATTTCAATATCCATTTTAATATTCTCCTTAATCAATTGTTGTTGTGTTCAGGGTCGATGTGGGCATCGACCCCTACGGTGTATGTGCTGTTTTGCGGGGCAATGTAGGCATTGACCCTGTGCAGGCGCGTTTACAATGATTGCAAACCGCCGTAGGGCAGGGGCTTGCTCCTGCCGAATTGCAAAATTAAATGCCATTTTCGGCTGTGTTGTATTTCGTTCCGATTGTTTAATCAACTGTTATACTTTTTATCACGATCGGCTCTGTGGGCGCATCATTGGAGTCTGTTTGCACGGCTGCGATTTCGTCAACCACATCCATGCCCTCGGTAACTTCTCCGAACGCCGCATACTGACCGTCAAGGTGCGTGCTGTCTGCCTGAACGATAAAGAACTGACTCGATGCACTGTCCATGCTGAGCGCCGTTCTTGCCATTGAGAGAACTCCTCTTTTGTGTGAAAGGGGATTGTCAACGCCGTTTTGCTTAAATTCGCCTTTGATAGTATCGGTTTGCTTTTGTATGCCGTTTTTGTCCATACCGCCGCCCTGTATCATAAATCCGTTTATTACGCGGTGAAATATGAGTCCGTCATAAAAATTCGTATTGCAAAGCTTTGTAAAGTTTTCAACCGTTATCGGAGCAAGCTTGGGATAAAGATTTGCTTTTATGCTTCTTCCGTCTTCAAGCGTTATTGTTATGCCGACAGGGTCGGCTTTAAGCTGAGAAATGTCCGTTGCTGCCGTCGGTGAGTGTGACGGTGCTGTCTGTTGCTTTCCACAGGCGGAAAGCATACATATCAGCACAAAAATCAGTGCTATTGCCGTAATTTTTTTCATTCTTCATCGCCTCCGATTGTTTCCTCGGTATTTTCTTCAGAGTCCGGAGTTTCTTCCTCCTCCTCATGATCCGTTACCGCAATGCCGACAACCTTAACGCCCTCGTCAAGCTTCATAAGGCGCACACCCTGCGTCTGACGTCCGTAAGTGCTTATTTCCTCGGTGTTCATTCGTATAACAACGCCCTCGGACGTGATAAGCATTACATCGGTGTTTTCGCCTATGCCGACCATTCCGGCAAGTTTGCCCGTCTTTTCGGTAATCTTATAGGTGAATATACCCTTACCGCCCCTTGACTGCGCACGGTATTCATCAGGCTCCGTCTTTTTGCCGTAGCCGTTTTCGGTAACCATAAGCAGAGTGTCGGAGGGGGAGAGGATAACGGCGCTTACAACTCTGTCGCCGTCGTTTAATCTTATTCCGCGTACACCTCTGGTGGTACGTCCCATAGCACGGACGTCCGTTTCGTTAAATCTTATTGCAAGACCGTTGTAGGTGGAAAGAATTATATCGTTTGTTCCGTCCGTAAGGCTTACGCTTATAAGCTCGTCGTCCTCAACAAGCTCTATTGCACGCAAACCGCCCTGGCGTATGCGTGAATAGTCCATTATATCGGTTTTCTTTACGAGTCCGTTCTTCGTTACAAATGTCAGATAATATCCCTTTTCAAATACGGGAACGGGTATCATAGCCGTTATCTTTTCGTCCTGTTCAAGCGGCAGAAGATTTACTATAGCCGTACCCTTTGCCTGACGTGTCGCTTCGGGGAGCTGATAGCCCTTTAAACGGTAAACTATGCCACGTGTGGTAAAGAACAGAATGTTGTTGTGTGTGGAGGTGGTGAACAAATGCTCCACAACGTCCTCCTCACGTGTAGTTATGCCCGTTATGCCGCGTCCGCCTCTGCGCTGTGACTTGTATGTGTCAACCGGCATACGTTTTATATAGCCGTTTCTTGTAACGGTAACAACACATTCTTCTTCTTCTATAAGGTCCTCGTCCTCAAAATCGAGCGCAGCCATTGAAATTTCGGTTCTTCTGCTGTCGCCGTACTTGTTCTTTATTGCGGTGAGGTCCTCACGTACGATTTGAAGTATTTTGCCCTCGTCGGCAAGAATAGCCTCGTACTCGGCAATCTTTGCGGTGAGTTCGTTGTATTCGTTGTCTATCTTTTCACGCTCCATACCCGATAAACGTCCCAACTGCATCTGAACGATTGCAGTTGCCTGAACATCATCAAGCCCGAAACGAGCCATTAACGCCTCTTTTGCGTCGGGGATATTTTTCGAGGCACGTATAAGCTGTATTACTTCTTCAACGTTGTCTATAACTATTTTGTAGCCTTCAAGCAGATGCGCACGTTCCTGTGCCTTGTTGAGGTCGTACTTGGTACGTCTTGTTATTACGTCCTCCTGATGCGCTATATAATAGTCTATTATTTCACGGAGATTTAATACTTTAGGCTGTTTGTCTACAAGCGCTATAAATATTATTCCGAAAGAGTCCTGCATCTGCGTGAACTTGTAGAGGTTGTTTAATACAACGTTCGGGTTTGCATCACGCTTAAGCTCTATAATAAAATGTATTTCCTCGTCCGATTCGTCACGTGTTGACGCAATGCCGTCGATTTTTCCGTCACGCACAAGCTCGTTGATATGCTTTTCCATCTGAGCCTTGTTTACCTTGTACGGGATTTCGGAAACGATAATTCTTGCTTTGCCGTTTGCGTCCTCCTCGATTTCGGCTTTTGCCCTTAAGGTGATTTTTCCTCTGCCCGTGGTATACGCCTGGCGTATACCGCTCTTGCCCATAATAACTCCGCCTGTGGGGAAGTCAGGACCTGGAATATAATTCATAAGCTCGTCAATCGTTATCATAGGATCGTCGATGCAGGCTATTACGCCGTCGATAACCTCGGTGAGGTTGTGGGGGGGGATATTTGTAGCCATACCTACGGCGATACCTGCGCTTCCGTTTACGAGAAGCTGCGGAAAACGCGACGGGAGAACGTCGGGTTCTTTTAACTTATCGTCAAAGTTCGGTACAAAATCAACCGTGTTCTTTTCAATATCCGTCAGCATAAGTGCGGAAATCTTGGACATTTTCGCCTCTGTGTAACGGTATGCGGCAGGGGGGTCGCCGTCAATCGAGCCGAAGTTTCCCTTGCCCTGCACGAGCGGATACCTCAGTGAGAAATCCTGCCCCATACGCACCATTGCGTCATATACCGATGCGTCGCCGTGCGGATGATACTTACCGAGCACGTCGCCGACCGTCGTTGCGGACTTCCTGAAATCATTTTCATATAAAAGACCGCCCTCGTACATATCGTAGAGAATACGTCTGTGAACGGGCTTCATACCGTCACGTACATCGGGGAGCGCACGGCTCACGATAACGCTCATTGCGTAGTCAATATACGCTTTTTTCATTTCCTTGTCCAGATCGACATTAACCACCGTTTGGTTTTCGATCACGGACATATCCAGTTCTTTGTCTTTGGATTTTTTCGCCATAATAATCTCCATTCCGCCTATGCGGCTTAAAGTTTGATTTTCATTAATAATACTCTATAAATTATATCACATTTTGCCAAAAAAAGCAAGGATTTAAAACGATTTTACGAGCATACGAACACAATTCTTTCATCTGTATCATCGGGCTTTTCAAACGTATACGGACGGTATATGTCAATATTTTCAAATCCTGCCTTTTTAAGCAGTGTTTTAAGCTCCGATACGGAATATGCATGCTGAAGATGACGTTCCTCAAACCGCTTGTAATTATTTTTTGTGCGGACAAAAAAAGTGATAAGCATATCCGAAATATTTCTGCCGTCTATGTATCTGTTCTGCCAGGTGTAGAACACGTTTTTGTCGGAATAGGTGAAAGTGTTGTTTCCGACAATCTGCTTTAGTTTGTAGCGTGTGCTTATGTCGAATATAAAAAGTGCGCCCGGGTCCATAAAGCAGGTTTTCATACGTGTAAACATTTTAAGGAGCGACTTCGGGGGAAGAACATAGTTTATTCCGTCTATCATACATAAAAATGCGCCCATTGTTCCGTACAAATCAAGGTCCGTCATATTCTGATTAAGATAGAGAATATCAAGTCCCTCCGATTTTCTGCGTGCAATGCCGAGCATATCCTCGGAAATGTCTATTGCGGTCATATCGTAACCACGCTTTGCAAGGGGAATGGTCACATTTCCCGTACCGCACGCAAGCTCGCACACCAAATCGGGGTTTACGCCGTAGTGCGAGAAAATGTTTTCGATATAGTCGGCAAGATGCTCGTAATTAATGTCCTTGTGCATAAGATAGTCGTAAATTTCGGCAAATTCTCCGTAACTATTCATTATCCTGCTCCTTAAGACGTCCGATTACTAAATTATAGCCGTCATTGCCGTAATTTAAACATTTATTGACACGGCTTATCGTTGCTGTGGAGGCGCCTGTCTGTGCGGCAATGTCGGAATATATCTTCTTTTCCGCAAGCATAAGCGCAACCTCCATTCGCTGGCTCATGGAGTGTATTTCCGATATTGTGCATAAATCAACGAAAAAATCATAACATTCGTCAATGTTTTTTAATTGCAGAATTGCCCTCATGAGCGTGTCTGTGTGTTCGTTTCGTAAATCCTTCAAATCAATCACCTGCTATTTATTATATTACTGTATCATTATACCACATTAAAGCGTGAAAGTAAACACTTATTTTTTGCCCATAATATCATAGCTGCGCATAACTTCTTTGCGCTTTTGCGAGGCGTACTGTGCATAATATTTGTGAGTTACTTCAATGTTTTTGTGTCCCATAAGCTCGGCAACCATTTTTATGTCTATGCCGTCCGCTATCAGATTGCACGCAAACGTCCGCCGCAGTGCGTGGGGACGTGTTTTGTCGGGGTCGGTTATGCCGACGGCACGGCAGTATTTCTTTAAGTTTTTCTCAACGC
>CAKSPN010000112.1 GCA_934481375.1 uncultured Clostridia bacterium | reverse complement strand
TACTTTTCCGTTCCGGACATTATCATATTATCGCCGTCCCAGACAAACTCCGTTTCAACGCCGTTTACGATTTTACTTTTTCGCTTGCCGTCGGCACGATAAGTATAGCTTACCTGCGGCTCGTCATTTTTCCGATAGCCCGTAAGGCGATTGAAAACATCATACGTATATGTTTCCGTTTCTGCATCCATACCCATATTTTCATTACCCTCGGTATGCTTTGAGATAAGGTTTCCATTATTATCATGTGCATAGTTCTTACTTGCATTTTCCGAATAACCATCGTAATCCCACTCAAAGTCTGAATGATATGTAAGATGGTTAGCTTCATTGAATTCATATGTTGTCATTCTATTACGGATTTGTTGTGCATATCTATTTCCAGCTTGATCATATATGTATCGCCCATATCTTCTGTCTATTCCATTTTCTTCTATGGTTTCGGTATAAATGCGTCCATCCCTCTCATATGTATATAATGCTGATCTTTCTGAAACGGAATCGATTTCGGATATTCGGTTTCCGGCATAATCGTAGCCATATGCAAAGCTATTAAGAATGGTTTCGCCACGCTTATTCACCATACTTGACGGCAGTCCGGCATTATTATATGCTATTTCCGTTGTTATTCCGCCGACCTGCTTTGACGTGAGTTTTCCGTTATCGTCATATGCATATGACGAAGTTACTCCGTCGGACACTTTTTGTGTTACACGTCCGAGATTATCATATGTATACGAGTCTGACATCATCTCTGTATTATTCTTCAGGACGGTATGTCCCGTTACGGCAGAATTTGCATTATACGTATAATTATTTATTACCCCATTATTCGTTTCTGAAACAAGTCTGCCGAAATTGTCATATGAATACAATATTTCATCATCAAGCGCGTCTCCGTTATAGCTTGCTTTTCCGGTAATTCTGCCTATTCCGTCATACGCAGTTATTTCGCTTATTTCTCCGCAGGAACGTTCCTTTAAGCCGAACACGCCGTAAACATTTTCTATAACGTTTCCGTTTTTGTCGGTTTTGCTTTTTTGTGTGCCGTCAATATAATTTACATATTCCTCGCTGTTGCCGAGACCGTCGGTTATTTTTTTCAAATTCCCGAACATATCATATTCATACGAATTTGTTTTTGCGTTCTCCGGAATTTCTTCCTCCGCCCTTTCCATGCCTACTGTCATCTGCGTTGTTCTTCCTGCCAAATCATAGCTATACCTCACCGGTATTCCCTTTTCCTTTTTCCATACAACTCTATTCATATTATCATAGCTGTAGTAGGATTCGATATAGCAAAGTTCAACAAGAAGTTCTTTTTTAACCTTGCTCTTTACAAGGTTTGAGTTTTTATCGTAATACTGCAGAGTCTGAGCGGTTTCCTCCAAAATCGGGAATTCCGTTTTAATATTTCTGCCGAGCTTATCATACGTATACGTTGTTGTTTTTCCGTTTTTATCGGTTTGGCTTATTTTTCTGCCTGCCATATCGTACACCGACGTTTCGCTTTTTGATTTGGGATCGGTTATCTTTACAAGATTGCCGAGTACATCATATTCGTAAGTTGTTGTATTACCCATTGCGTCCGTCGATGTGATAAGGCGGTCAAGATAATCATAGGTATTGGTTGTTGTTATTTTGTTACTTCCGGAAATCACTTCCGTTTTTATAACATTCTTATTGTTGTCGTAATATTCCTTGGTATCCGCCGAAACTGTTCCGTCCGCACCGACTCTCGAAGTTGTTTTTGCACCGAAGGTATACGAAATATTATCGGTATACACAAGTGTATCATTTTCATATGTTTCTGTTTTTAAAAGCTTACCCGACGCATCATATGTATACTTTTCCTTTATATGCAAATCGGTATCCGAAAGCGTTTTCTTATATGTATGCTTTTCGGCAAGGCGCTCCGCCGCATCGTATATACGGCTCTCAAGCAGAATTTCGGTATCGCCGTTATACAGATATTTGCCCGTTTCCTTGCCCATTTCATCATACGTATATTTTATTTTTCTTCCGGTTTCATCGGTGAGTATGGCATACTCGCCGGTCGGCGTATATTCCACTGTACGCTCTGCGCCGTTTGCAAACGTATATTTTACGGGACGTGACACTGCGTCATACTGTATTTGCGTAACGTTGCCGAGCGGATCCGTACGCTTTACGGGATTGCCTAAGGTATCAAAATCATACTGCGCCGATACGGTTCCCGTATCAAGTCCGTCAGCGTCAGTAACATTTTCAATATATTCAATCGTTCTGCGGCTGTTATTGTCTGTGAGCGCATTTGTCGTATTGTATACGATTACCTCGTCATTTTCGTCAAGTGCGCCGTCGCCGTTGGTATCGCCCGTCCAGACATATTCCCTTATACGCTCACCCTCTGAATTATACTCGTATTTTTTCTGCGATTTTATGAGATTATTCTTAATCACACGCTCATATTCAACCGCTTTTTTATCCTCCGTAAGCGTTGTCACAATCGAATAGTCGGTAACAAAACTGTAACCCGATTTATATTGCACATTAATCCTGCTCGGTATACCGCTTACGCCTCTGTCATTTGTCCAATAAACATATGATATTTTCCGCTTGTCGTCTATGGTTACATCTTCGAGCAAATCCGGGAAATATGCACGATAGGTGTATTTTTTCCCCTGCGAGGTTATTCCGTCACCCTCCGTGCTTTGTTTAAGCAAATATCCGTTATAAGTATAACTCTTTGACGGTGATATCATATATCCGCTTTCGGAAAAATGTGATAATTGACCGTACGGAGTATATAGTCTCCTCTTACTGCCATTTGATGAACTATTGGTTTCATCCACACTTGTAGAACTGCGAACCTGTTTATCATAATATTCTCTGCTCGTTCCGTATGAATATTCACGGTTATTTGAAACAACTCCGTCTATAATATCATACGCACTCTGAACCGCATATCTGCCGCACGCCACCTTTGCCTGTTCATTTGTTTTAAAAAGACGTGTGTACTTATAGCGGCTTTCCGCTCCCGAAGGATAGATTATACGTTCTATATTATAGTTATCCACTATTCCTGTATTTGTTCTCAATTCTGCCACAATAGCGCTTTTAAAAAGTTCCTCGCTCTGCTGATTTGAATAATAGCACATACTTTCCGCTTCACGTGCATCGTAAATTGTGGTTTCACCGTTTGCGTTTGTTACCTTAAACCGCTTCACGTTTTTCTGTTTAATCAGACTGTCGTTATCAAGCGCCGATGCCGGAAGTGTTTCCAAATCATACGATATTGTCCGTGTCGCTCCTGCTTCCGAATCGTAGTACGAAATGTATTTATTGTTCCCCACCATATTGCAGGTTATTTCTCTGCCGTATGTATCTATTATTTTTGTAAGCTTATAGTTTTCATCATATTCATACTTTATGGTATTGCCGTAATTGTCGGAGAGCGCACTTAAATATATATGATGATACGCTTTGGTCGGATTGGTTTCCATATATCGGCTGTACATATAATAATCAATTCCGCGGCTGTCATGTACAATAAAATTATATTTCACCGTCTGCTCCTCATCAAGGTAGTGCGGCTCGTAATATGATTCAAACGTCAGATACATATTTGACGTACCCGAAAACCCCGGTCTGTATACCGTCTTTGTTTCATTTTTATACTCTCTGAAATACGGATAATAATCAAACGTATTTATATTGCCGTCAATATCACGGAAAGTACACACATAATCTAAATTATAATCCGTATAATCCGTATACTTGTATTTATCGTACTCATACCTGTCCATACTTGCCTCCGGCAGCAGCAGTGTCCAGCCGTTTCCGAGCGTGCTCCTGTTCGGCAGAAGTTTTCTTGAAGAAATCTTATACGTTTCCTCCTTTTCGTCATACGGATCTCTTACATATGGCAGTTCCGATGTGTTTGTGAGTGTAATACCCTCCGCAGAAGATTTATATCTCCTTACGGTTTCATACAGATAATACGGGTGCCATTCGCCATCATCTCCCATAAACTCACTTGCAGGAGATGCGGGAAGCCGTCCCACAACGAACTCTTTTCCGCACATATCAATATAAAATTCATCCTGTGTGGCAAATCCGATGTACACTGTTGTTCCCGTGCTTGCGGCAAATTCATAAATATATCTGTATGAATACACCTTAGCGGCAGAGCCGTTATACCCGTAATATGATGTATTATAATACTGATTATCATAAACTCGTCTAATGTTTACGTCCATACCGTTTTTACCCGGTATGGTAAGATCTGTTTCCTCTATCGTCAGTCTGTTTGTGTCACCGGTTATGTTTTGTCCGTCCTTTCGCCCCGCATACGGTGACAAATATTTTTCTCCGAACTGATCCGCCAAAAGTGAATTCCACAATGCCGTATTTGCCGATGACGAGCTTGCACGCATCGGTTTGTTTTCCCCCGAAGGTTTGTCTTCTCCGTCCTCCTTCGGAAAATAAACTTGCCCGTTTATTACCTCGTCCTCCTGTTCTATGGGAGTATACTCATAAGGCTCCTGAGTTGCCTCAGGGTCGAAATCATAATATACTCCAAATTCCTCTGTGTCCGTTTCGGCTCGTACTGTCAAAGGCATTATGCCGCTGAAAGAGCCTGTGGTGATGATTGCTGCCAAGATTAAATGTAGTCCTTTTCTCATTTGTCTTCTCCTTTTCACGCAGTTTCTTTGTGTTGATATTATGAATTTAAACTTCTGCCCTCCCCTCCGTATTTGCTTCTCACCCACATTATACCATAAGAGTTTTTATTATGCAACCATTTTTTACACTATGTGACATAATTTTATCGTCATATCCATTGCAAGGGAGGAATATAATTATTACAACAAAACTTTGCGGAGGTTTACTGTGTTTAACATATTTGTAGTTTCGTTTTCTTATGCGGCGGCGCTTGTCGGTGCAGGGTTTGCATCGGGTCAGGAGATAATAAGCTTTTTTGTCAGGTACGGAAAGGCAAGCCTTTTGGGGATATTGCTGTCCTCGGTGCTGTTCGGACTGTTTGCGGCGGTAATACTCAGCAAAAGCATTGAACTTAAAACAGACTGCTACAGCGATTATTTAAGAAAGCTTATGCCCCGTCCGATTGAGCGGTTATCCGAGGCGGTAACGGTTTTGTACGGACTGTCGGTTTTTTGCGTGATGTCGTCCTGCTGCGGACGTATGGGATACATGCTATTCGGGGCAGATATACGCATAGGTATTGCCGTTATGTGTGCACTGTGTGCGGCGGTGCTGTTTACCGGAACGGACGGCGCAATAAATTTTAACGCTGTCCTCGGTGCTGTTATTACAATCGGAACGATTGCGTGCTGTATTTACATTCTTGCATACCGTGAGCATCAGACCTTTTCAAACAACACGAAAATGACAGTGTCCGCCTTGAGCTATTCCGGCTACAATCTGCTCACCGCAGGGGCGGTGCTTGTACCTATGAGCAAACGCATAAAAAACAAAACCGACGCATATTTAACAGGCGCGGTAAGTGCTTGCATAATGTTTGCAATGATGCTTCTGATATGGGGAATTTTAAGCATATACTACGGCAAAATCAACCTCGGCGAAATCCCCATGCTCACAATGGCAATGCGCCAGAACACGGCCGTTACGGTTATTTACGGATTGCTGTTGTTTGCGGCGGTGCTGTCAACAGCGGTGTCGAGCGGTATCAGCACGGTCAACATAATAGGCACATACACCGGGCGCATAACGGCGTGCATTATAACAATTTTATGCGGATTATGCTTCGGAATGACCGCCTTTTCCGCCTTGATTGACACCGCATACCGCTATTGCGGATACGTCGGAATTTTTGTGGTAATTTATATACTTATATTTTCTGTAAAAGGGCGAAAATCAAAGAAAAACAAAGAAATCAAGAGATATACAAGCAAAAATTAACCAAAATCGCCCATAATCGTGTTTGATTAAAGGAAATATTCGTGGTATTATATTTAAGTCGTTTGACGAAGGATGTGGAAAGAACTACGGGATGTAGCGCAGTTTGGTAGCGCATCTGGTTTGGGACCAGAGGGCCGCAGGTTCGAATCCTGTCATCCCGACCATTTGACGAAATGTATGGGAGTTTAGCTCAGCTGGGAGAGCATCTGCCTTACAAGCAGAGGGTCACAGGTTCGAGCCCTGTAACTCCCACCACTTATTGCTGATTATACGGTCCGGTAGTTCAGTTGGTTAGAACGCTAGCCTGTCACGCTAGAGGTCGTGAGTTCGAGCCTCATCCGGATC
>CAKSPN010000111.1 GCA_934481375.1 uncultured Clostridia bacterium | reverse complement strand
GATATATACATTCCTATGCACCCTTTCGTACAATCTACGGTTATTTTACTATAAAAAATAACGAATGTCAATACTTTTTTCAAAAAAAGCGGTACGGCACTTTACTTTTTTAATAAAAGACGGTATAATATTATGATGTAAAGATTTGTAAACGTATTTCGGCGCAATGGAGGATTGTTATGACTAAACTTGAAGAATTTAAGCAAAATATAAAAGGAAAGAACGTAACGGTGATAGGAATAGGAATTTCCAATCTGCCGCTTATAAAATATCTTGTTTCGCTCGGCGCAAACGTGACCGCACGTGACAAAAACAGCCGTGAATGGCTTGGCGAAAAATATACCGAGTGCGAAAGATTGGGCGTTAAATGTATATTGGGCGGGGATTATCTCGATAATATAACAGACGATATTATTTTTAAAACGCCGGGTCTGCGCTTTGATGTTCCCGAACTTGTAAAGGCAAGAGAAAACGGAGCAATTGTAACCTCGGAAATGGAGACATTTTTTGAGGTTTGCCCATCGCATATAATTGCTGTTACGGGAAGCGACGGCAAAACCACCACCACAACGCTTATCCACAAAATAATGACAAAAGCCGGATACAAAACGTGGCTCGGCGGCAATATAGGAAATCCTCTGCTTGCCGATACCGATAAAATGTCCGAAAACGACTGGGTTATACTTGAGCTTTCGTCGTTTCAGCTGCACACGATGAAAAAATCGCCCGAAATAGGCGTTATAACGAATTTAAGCCCCAATCATCTCGATTGGCACAAGGATTATGCGGAATATATAGAAGCAAAAACGAATATCTTTACGCATATGTCACGTGAGAACACAATCGTTTTAAATGCCGATAATGCCGACTGCGCCGCACTGCTGCCGCTTGCGCATGAGAAAGTGGTTATGTTTGCAAGAAAGAAAAAGGCAACCGTATGGCTTGACGGAGATATTATACGTTACGGCAGCGAGGAAATTTTGAATATAAACCATATAAAAATCCCCGGTATGCACAATGTGGAAAATTATATGGCGGCAATTGCGGCGGTGCATGGCTTGGCGGACGCCGCAACAATACAAGAGGTCGCAAAGGAATTTGGCGGCGTGGAACACAGGATAGAGCTTGTGCGCACACTTGACGGAGTAAGATATTACAACAGTTCGATAGATTCAAGTCCGAACAGGACAATCAACACGCTTAATGTGTTCCCCGAAAAGGTCATAATGATTTCGGGCGGCAAGGACAAGGGTATTCCGTATGATGCGGTAGGCCCTGCGATTGCGGATCACGTAAAAACGCTTATCCTTATCGGAGCAACCTCGGAGGCTATTTACGGCGCTCTCAAAAAGACGGGCAGAGAAAACGAAGTAGAAACAATTTTCGTAAAATCGTATGAGGAGGCTGTCAATACCGCAAAAGACAGAGCAAAGAGCGGAGATGTAGTTCTTCTTTCGCCGGCAAGCACGTCGTTTGATATGTTCAGAAATTTTGAAGAACGGGGAAACTTATTTAAAAAACTTGTAAACGAATTAGAGGGATAAACCGAACAAAATCCCGCATTGAAAGGAATGGTTATATAAATGAGAAAGCTTATAAAGAAACTTAGCGATATGCGGGGCGTGTCGGGTTTTGAATACCGCCTTAACAAAGAAGTGGCAAACGAGCTTTTGCCGTACTGCGATGAGGTGCGTATCGATCCTTTGGGGAGCGTTATAGCGGTAAAATACTGCAATAAAAAGGACGCACCGTCGGTTATGATTGAGGCGCACTGCGACGAAATAGGACTTATTGCCACCTCCGTAACGGACGAAGGCTTTATAACGTTTTCAAGCGTGGGCGGAATAGACCCGCGAATACTTCCGTCGCTTGAAGTAACCGTTCACGGAAAAAGGGACGTAAAGGGTATAATAGGCATAAAACCCGATTATCTCAACGAGCCGGGAAAAAGCATAAAGATGCGTGATATGGCGGTTGATACGGGCGTGGAGAATATAAAGGAAATTGTAAGCGTCGGCGACAGTATAACTATTGCGCAGTCTGTGGGAAGACTCGGAAAAAAGCAGTGGAGCGGAAAAACGCTTGATGACCGTGCCTCTCTTGCGGCTGTTATACGTGCAATGAAAAAGCTTTGCAATAAAGAGCTTAACGCAGACGTTTATGCGGTTGCGGCGGTACAGGAAGAGGTCGGACTACGTGGCGGAAAAACAACGTGCTACGGCATAAATCCGACAGTGGCAATTGCCATAGACGTTACCCACGGAATAACGCCCGATAATTCAAAGCGTGCATTTGAACTCGGAAAAGGCGCTACAATCTCGGTAGGACCCAACATACACCCCAAGCTTTCAAAGCGTTTGTTCGATACGGCGGAAAAGTACGGCATAAAAGCGGTTGCGGAGGTTGACGGCGGCTGTACGGGAACGGACGCATGGGAAATGCAGACGGCAGGAAACGGCGTTCCGACAGCGCTTTTGTCACTGCCATTAAAATATATGCACACGGCGGTTGAAACGATTGATATTAATGACGCAAAGGCGGTTTCCGATTTGCTTATACATTTTATTGAGGATATGGAGGAGGACGTATCGTGGCTGAGCTTATAAAGGAATTGAGTATGCTAAACGGCGTAAGCGGAAACGAGGACGCCGTAAGGGAATATATTCTCGGAGAAATATGCGGCAGGGCGGAGGAGATAACCGTTGATTCGATGGGGAATATCATTGCGCTTAAGCGTGGAAAACGCTCCGATATAAAGGTTATGATAACTTCAAATATCGACGAAATCGGATTTATCGTTTCGGAAATAACCGAAACGGGTTATCTTAAGGTTGAGCCTGTCGGAAAATTTGACGACAGGAACATTATCTCGAAAAAAGTGACCGTCGGCGGTGTAAAAGGCATTATCGGTATGAAAGCAATTCATCTGCAAAAGCGCAGTGAGCGTGAAAGCACCGTTGATGTGTCGGATTTGTTCATAGATATAGGAGCGAAATCAAAGGCAAAAGCGTCAGAAAAGGTCAGCCTGGGAACTTATGTTGCATTTGACTCCCCGTTTATCGAAACGGAAAACAGAATTTGCGGAAAAGCTCTCGACCGAATGGGGAGTGCGTGTCTGATAGAGGCAATGGATACGCCGTGCGAATACGATACGTATTTTGTGTTCAGCACACAGCGTGAGGTGAGCGCACGTGGCGCAAGGATTGCGGCGCACAGGATACGCCCCGACATTGCGCTTGCGGTGGGAACTGCCGAAACAGCCGATATGTACGGCGTAAAGGAAAAGAACATATGCGCACGCCTTGGCGGAGGAGCAATTATCAATACGGGAGATAAAAATGCGCTTAAAAATGCAAAACTCACGGAATTTATCAGGCAGACGGCAGAAAAGTACGGCATAAAAAATCAGGCGTACCGCAATATCGAGGGGACGTCGGTAAGCGGTGCGTTGCAGACATATTCTGCGGTTGCGGTGGGCGAAGTTGATATACCGTGCAGATATTCGCACACACCGGCGTGTATGATGGATAAAAACGATATTTATGCGGTTACGGAAACGGTGAAGATGTTTATACGTGAAATCGGAGGGGCGGCAAATGGAATTATTGAATAAACTTACACAGGCGGACGGCGCATCGGGAAACGAGGGCGCAGTACGTGAGATTATAAAAAGAGAAGCGGCTGATTTGTGCGATGAAATATACACAGACTCCATGGGTAATCTGATTGCACATAAAAAAGGAAACGGTAAAAGAATAATGTTTGCCGCACATACGGACGAAATAGGTATAATTGTCACGCATACGGACGAAAACGGGTTTATACGTTTCAGAAATCTGGGCGGATTGTATGTGAAACAGCTTGTCGGCAGACGTGTGCGCTTTGCGGACGGAACGATAGGCGTTATCGGCTGTGAGGAGGAGGCGTATAATAAAAAGCCGTCATACGACAGCCTGTATATTGACATAGGAAACAGCCCAAAAAAGATACAGACGGGCGATACGGCGGTATTTACAGGCGAATGGTACTGCGACGGAGAAACGGTGATTTCAAAAGCGCTTGACAACCGTACCGGCTGTTATATGCTTATAAAGGCGATGCTTGAGGTAAAGGAAAGCAAAAACGATTTATACTTTGTGTTCACCTCACAGGAGGAGGTCGGGCTTCGAGGAGCAAGAACGGCGGCGTTTTCGATAGAACCTGATTATGCCGTTGCGGTGGACGCTACCGATACGGGCGACACGCCCGATGCGCCCGTTATGGAAATAAGTCTCGGCAAGGGCGCGGCGGTGAAAATTATGGATAAAACCATACTTTGCGACGCCGATGTGCGCGCGCATATGATAGAAACGGCAAAAAAGCACGGCATACCGTATCAGCTTGAAATAATGAACGTGGGCGGAACGGACGCCGGAGCAATACACCTTACACGTGCAGGTGTTAAAACGGGCGGAATATCGCTCCCCGTGCGGTATGTGCATACCCCCTCCGAGATGGCGAAGGTGTGCGACATAAACGCTTGCATAAAGCTTATTGCGGCAATAGCGTCGGAGGAATGGAAATAACAGTTTTTTCTAAGACCGCAAAAATCCCCGTTATGGAATACATAACGGGGATTTTCAGTTAAACGATTTTCAGATTTTGCGCAATTGTTTTTGCCTCGGTGCGCCGCTTTGCACCGAGCTTTTGAAGAATGTGGCTGATATGGCTTTTAACCGTTGCAAGGCGTATGTTCAGTATATCGCAGATTTCAGCGTTGCTTTTGTCGGCACATAAAAGCTTAAGCACCTGCATTTCCGCATCGCTCAGGCGCTCCGCATACCGATAGGAAACGGGGAGCAGAAAATTCGGATAGCGCACCGCCTGACCTCGTGTTTCTTTTATAAGCTTTTCGGTGAATTTTTTGTGCTTTATAGGCGCACATTCTTCAAGTATCGGCAAGACGGATATTCCGTATCCGCTTATCGGGCGGATAAAGCCGTACTCGGCTGAAATATTTACTGCGATTTCCATATCCGACCTCCACGAATTATCGTTCATACGGTATTTTGCAATTGCCGAAAGTGTTTTTAAGTGTATCATATCTATGTGTCTGCCGCACGTTTCAAAAAATGTTTCAAGCGGAGAAAGCGTTAAAAGTGCGGCGCTGTTATCGCCGAACGCAAGCTCGGTCATGGCTTGCGTGAGATATTGATAACGCTTCATAATCCTTACGGTTACGGCATTTTTCGGGGCTTTGTCACGGTACCAGTCCTCGGCGTATGCCATATCGTCCGTTCTGAGCGCCGTTCGGCAGAGCAGAGCGTCAATATTCGGCAAAAAGCGTGTGAGATTTTGCTCCGCAAATCTGTCACGCAAAGCGGAGATTGTGTTTCCCGCCGCTTTTGCGTTGCCCGAAAAAATCTGGCTCCGTGCAAGCAGTCCCACAACGGCAAACTCTATGTCGGGAGTGCCTTTGTTCTGTATTTCGTTAAGCTTTGAAACCAGTTCCAGAATTTGCCCGGAACTGTCCTTGCCCTTTTCAAACTTGCTTTCGGCTATGGCGCAGTCGGCAAGTCCGACGCCGTCCTTTCCCAAAAGCAATTCAACGGGCTTTTTCATTGTTGCATATAAAAGGTCGTCCGTTTTGCTCCATTTTGAAAAATCCTTTCCGCCGTTCATAATGCTCGGCAGAGCGCTTGTAACCGAAAAGGAATAGCTTTTTATTTCTTTGTTCATAATCAGATTTGCCGCTGTTGATATGACCTGCGCAATGTTGTTTACTCCACGCTGAGGTAGCGCAATGTCAAGGTAAATAAGACGGCTTTTGGCTTCCTTTACGGCGTCGTCCGATTTTTCGCCCAAATCGGCAAAAGCTTTGAGAGTGTCATACCATTTGTCCGAATCTTCATAATTACCCTGCAATGCACGGAGCATACTCATTCCCTGCATAAGCGCAGGACTTGCCGTAATCTGTTCGTCGGGGAGCATTTCAAAATACAGTTCCAATTCCTCATAATGCCCCATACCGGGGTGCAGATACATACTCTTTATAATCAATTCCGAAACCTTTGCCCTGTCTTTGCTCTTTGAATAAAATTCAAGCGCTTTTCCGTAGCTTTCGTGCAGTTCATAGTACAGTCCGCCTCTGCCGTAGATTGAGCGTATTTGTTCGTCGGAGTATTCCTTTTGCATTTTCCAATGCAGAAATTTGTGAAAAACAGGCCAGAACCGATAGCTGTCCTCTTGCTTTAACTCAATCATACGTGTGTTGCGGTATATATATGTAAGATTTTCCACAGCACGGCAGTCGCCGCTCACAATTTTTGCAAGTTCGGAATTAAATTCGCAAAACGGCGCAAGGT
>CAKSPN010000110.1 GCA_934481375.1 uncultured Clostridia bacterium | reverse complement strand
CGTCCATACTCGGCTTTGCCGAGCTTATGAAAGACGGAGGTACTCCGGAGGACACCGTAAAGGACTTTTCCGCCTCGATATATGACGAGGCAAAGCGCCTTATAACGCTTGTGAGCGATATAATAAAGATTTCGGAACTTGACGAAAAGGACGATTTTGCCCGTGAAAACGTGGACTTATCGGCGCTTGCCGCCGAGGTTGCGGAACGGCTTAAGCCGAGTGCCGAAAAGAAAAACGTGACGTTTAAGCTTGCGTGCGAAAGTGCGGAGGTGTTCGGAGTTCGGCAGATACTGGACGAAATGGTTTACAACCTTTGCGACAATGCCGTTAAATACAACAAAGACGGCGGTACGGTAACTGTCACGGTAAAAAAAGAAAACGGCAAAGCGATGCTTTCCGTTGCCGACACCGGCATAGGAATACCCCCCTCCTGCCGTGACAGAGTGTTTGAAAGATTTTTCCGTGTGGATAAGGGCAGATCAAAAGCCGAGGGCGGCACGGGTCTGGGACTTTCGATAGTAAAGCACGGAGCGCAGTATCACGGTGCGGAGATTTCGCTCGAAAGCGAAACGGGCAAAGGAACGGTTATAACGATTACATTTAACTGCGTAAAATAAAATAACCGAACCCATAGCGTACTTTTTGTATGCTGTGGGTTCGGTTTTTGATTTCAAAAAACTCTTTTTTCAAACAAAGCTTTGGTTACAACTATTTCCGCATTATTATGATTTTGCAGAAACGATACGGGAGCAAAGCGAGTCGGCGGTTCAAGCGCCGCTTTCCGCATAATTCCCCACTGCCAGCCGCAGTACAGATATACCTTTATCATATCCGCCTTTAACAGCTGTTTCATTCCGAGCGTTATACAGCGCTTGGGGAAGATGTCCAGCGCTCCGCAAAGCTTATTTGCACCGTTATTGGTTACGGTTTCCCTTGAAATATCAAGTCTGCGTGTACCGATGTTCCGATAATCTTCATCGCTTATTCTGTCATTTTCCGACGGCGGCTCATTGAACGCAATGTGACCGTTTATTCCGACTCCCGTAAGTACGCAGTCTATCTTACCGAGTTTTTCTATATATTCGTCCAGTTCCTTTTCCTTTCCCGGCTCAGGAAAAATCCGCTGTTCCTCGGGCATAATAAGCTCCGGGTCGATTTTTCGGTAAAGCTCACGGTCCATAATTCCGTGAAAAGACAGTATACTGTCATACGGTATTGTTTCGTCATTATCGGTAAGATACTCGTCCATATTTATAAATATACAGTTTTTCAGACTTATCCGCCGTTTATTTACGATTTCGGCAAATCTTCCGTACTGCCCTGTCGGTCCTACGGGGCATATTATAACGGTTTGTCCGCCGTTATTTTTCTCTATCACGTCCGCCATGATATGTGCGATTTCATCGTACATATCCTCCTCCGTATTCATCACACGCAAAGGAAGCCTTGTATTTTTTATCAATTCTTCACTGCTGCAGGTATATGTATTTTGCATCTTAATCCCTCCCGTAAATAATTATATACCTCCGAAAAACGTACAGTCAATACAAAATATCAGTAAATTATATAACAAACCGATACTTTTTATTGACTTGCTGTTTTGTATGATATATAATTATTCCGAGGTGATTATCCTATGCATTTAATACCTGTTTCCAAACTTAAAAATTATAATTATTCAATAAATGTAATAAATGCTCTCAAGCAGTACTGGAAGAAATCCTCCTCCTTTAACTGCATAGGCAGACCTAAAGAAAAGAATATGCTCCTGTACCTTGACAGCTGTTGTGCGGAATACACTCTAAAAAGCGGAAAGAAAATAACCGCCGAAAGCGGCAGTGTTGTATATGCTCCCGTAAATTGCGAATACAGCGTCAGATTTTACGATTTTGAAAAGCCGTCAAGTAATACCGTGGGAATAAATCTCTTTATTTACGACTCGGACGGCGAGCCGATAATTCTCGGCGATGATATAGAAATATATTCGGCCGACAACGAAAACTACAAAATGCTGTTCTCAAAAGCAAACATTGCCGGGGAGCTTATAACGCCCAACTACGGCAAGATGAAAGCGGCGGTGTATGATATACTGTCGGCGCTGGGAGATTATTATATGCCCGAAGCTTTCGGGAAATACAATATCATTGCTCCGGGTATAATCGCCATAGAAAAGGGTGATGTTAAGGATTTGTATATCGGCTCCCTTGCCGAAATGTGCGGAATAAGCGAATGTTATTTCCGCAGACTGTTCAAGGAATATTCGGGTATGTCACCCACCGAATATATTATCCACAGCAAAATGCAGCGTGCGAAAACGCTTTTGAAATACAATAATATAAGCGCCGCCGAAACGGCAGAGCTTTTGGGGTTCGGCAGTCCGTCGTATTTTACGAAAAAATTTAAGGAATACACCAAAATGACGCCGATAGAATACCGCAATAAAAAGTAAAGTTTTGTTTATCATAAATAAGGGTGTAGAAAAATTTCTGCACCCTTATTTATTTCTGTTACCGAAGTTCAATTTCGAGCATTGTAACATCGCCCGGATTCATACGTACGGTTATTTCAAACATTCCGTCTTTGCATTTTTGTATTTCCGTTCTCTGTATCATTTTTGATTTTTCCTCCAGAAAGGCAAGCGTTTTTCTGTTGATAAATTCGGGACTTCCCTGTTTTATCCACCATTCGTATGCGCTTCCGCCTTCATCGCATACAGACGTAATATCGCAGCACAGCGTCTCGCTTAAATACTGCGGTATCTGCACCGTAAAATCTTCTGCGGAATTATTTTTCGACTCGGGTTCTGTATAGTAGTACATCAAAGCTCTGAAAATT
This sequence comes from uncultured Clostridia bacterium, assembly GCA_934481375.1. Taxonomy (GTDB): domain Bacteria; phylum Bacillota; class Clostridia; order UBA1381; family UBA1381; genus UBA4716. The sequence goes on along the minus strand of CAKSPN010000110.1, from coordinate 3,522 downwards.
TTCTTATCCGCATTATATACGGGAATTATTCCGCAGCCGTCTTTTTTGCATTCGACTTCGCTTTTAACATAATCTCCCTCAAGCCTTGAAAGCAATAAAAACGCATTGTAACTGCTTTTGGGAATATCGTTTATGTTAATCATTCCGTATCCGCCGTGGAACGGTATGTAATGAAATCCCTGCTCCTGATATATGTCCGATAAATTCCAGTAAAGCGAGCCGTCTATTATGTCCGAAAGGTCATCAAACATTTTCACAATAAACGCGGCATTGTTTTTCTCATCATGATTATCCGCCAAAGGTCCCGCGCTCGAATTCCACTCGCCCATAAACAACGGCACGCCTTTTAAGGAGGATTTTTCAATCAGTTGTTTTGAGCGGCTGTAAAGCTCATACATTATATTTGAGTTTTGCAAGGTGACATCGCCGTAATCGCTGTCAAGATATGCAAGGTCGCTCGGATAAGCGTGTGTTGAGATAAAATCGCACGGAACGCTGTTTTTCTCAACGTACTCTATAAATTCATCAATCCACAGGCATTTGCTCGTGGCAGGGCCGCCCACCCTCAGACGGCTATCCGCCTTTTTTACGGATAATACTGTATTCTTATAAACCTCAAGATAATCCTCTTTGCCTATGTTGAGATCCGGTTCGTTCCACACCTCAAAATACCACTGACGTACACACTCAGCGCCGTATCTTTCGATACAATGCAAAACCAGCTTGTATATAAGCTCATTCCATTTTTCGTATGATGACGGAGGCGACATTTCGGCTTCATAATAATTGCAGTGAGTGCCGTTGCCGTTTGAAAGCTCTTTCGGGCAGTATCCTATTTCCAGAAACGGGAGCAGACCGCAGGCAATAACCTTGTCAAAAATTTTATCAAACTTTTCAAAGTTCAAAATTACGTTTCCGTCCCCGTCCTCACTGTAAATTCCGGTATGGAGCGATATGATATTATGAAATCTTACATACTTAAAACCGCATTCCCTATGCGCTTTTAAAGCGTGCGACGGCAAATCCTCTCTCAGCCACAGCGGTGCGTGACATGTGTTAAATCCGAAACTCCATAAATCTCTTACGGGCTTTACTTTTTCATTTACATTACAAATAATTTTCATCTTACAGTCCTCGCTTTATTGTTTTTTCGGCTGCTATTTCCATACCAGCCTATAAATTATATCTGCCGTATCCTGCCTTGTTACGTAAGCGTCTGCGGCAATTCTTCCGTTTTGAGCGTCCATATACCCCATTCCGAGAGTATATCTGTAATGCTCCGCATTATTTCCCGCCTCGTAAGCGTCAGGATACCTGTTCAGGTTAAATGATGCGTCAGGCTGTTTAGTCCTGAGCGTCGGATATTTCTCGCACCGGATAAACTTTGAAATCCATGTCATTGCCTCGCCTCTTGTTACAGGCTTGTCGGGTTCTACGCACTTTTCAACACCGTCTATCGTCCGAGGTGTTATAAGTCCTGCAACAACCGCTACCGACATACCTTTAAACCCGTCCTCGTCATATGCAAGATCGCCATAGCTGTATCCTGCGTCCGAGCCGGTCCATATCTTGTCTGCCATATTTGTTCCGTATACCAATGCGTTGAAAAATTCTTTTCTCGTAACAGGCTCCGACGGCATAAAATTATTTTCGGAACGTGCGCTCATAAAGCCCTCGAGAGCTATGCGCTCAATTTCCTTTTTCTTGGGGTTTTCCGCCGTAACATCATCAAACATATCGTGCTTATCGGTATTTCCTAAAGAAATGTGCTCGTTCTTTGTGCTTGCGGAGTTTCGTGTAATCTGATAGTGCATAGCTTTTGTGCCTGCCTCCAGTTTAAACGAATAACCGCCCTTTACCGGTCTGGGGCGTATGGTTTTTATCGGCTGACCCTTTGACGATATTGCAGTTATAACAACCGCCTTTGAAGATTTTATTGTCACCGTGCCCGTAACAGGCTCTACCAAAACGGGACCTTTTCCCTTTGAGATGATTGTACTTTCGTCATCTGACATAACCTGGTCGGTATTTCTTGTATCGCCCGCAAGCGTCAAAAGCATTTTATTGCTTTCATTCAACGGCTTATCGTCAACACTGTTTAAATATGCGGTGGCGTAATAATTGTCAAGCTCAAACTTCACATCGTCGAGTTCAACCGTTTTTCCCGACGTGAAACCGCTTATCGCCTGAGTTTTCGACGTATTAAGACGGAACATTTTATTTGTATAGTCCATTGATATCTGACCTGTTACCGATACAAAGTTTTTATCTCCGTTATACGCTTCATAGGCAAGCTGAAGAACCTTATCGTCACAAACGTCCTCGCTGTATGCGTCCTCAAATATCATACCTGTTTTTCCTATAAACCCAAGGTACGATCCGTAATTTTCCCTTCTTTTCAGATATTGATTGGAAGTTGAATATATTTCATCGTCCTGATACCTGAAATTCGGGAAGAACGAGTCTGATTCCTCTATATCACCGCGAAGAACCGCTCTCGAAATGGCCGGCAGAGCCGCTATATATTCGGGGGTATTCGCACAGCCGAAGGTTTCTTTATTTAAGGTAGCGGTTGTAACCGTGTCGTCATTTGCGCTATCTTTCCAGTTGAACATCATTGGGCTTGAGCCGTGAAGCGACGTGTACGCACCCATCATAAGAAGTGTTTCGGCACGGTATTTGTTTGGCGCAACATCGTTCCATTCCGATATGGTATGCGGCAAACCGTATACATACATTCTCGATATGTCGTGAATCATTCCGACAGGAGTCAATGTATATCCGCCGGTTTCGAGTATGGACTTTGCCGGTTTATCACGTGTTACTCCGTCTTCATATACATTTGATGAAGGCAAACCCGTATACATATGAAAATCGGAATAGTCCTTATCACGGTTGCCGTAGAATGTGAGAAGATCCATTGCTGCTTCCGAGCCGCCCGTCACGCTTGTAATCAGGCATTTTACCCCGACATCGTCCCTCAAATAAGGAATAACGTCATCATAATACTCGTCAAACAGCATTAATCTGAATTTAAACTCATCAACCTGTCTGTGAATTCTTCTTCTGCCGAGCGTTGTCTGACCGTCAAAAATTTTGACGGTTCCGTCCTCAAGATTTTCATCATCATCAAGAGGCTGATGATCAGGCTCATGTGCGTTGTCCGCATACCATGCCGCACGCAGATTTTCCGTATTTCCGTATTTTTCACGCAGCCAGTCGTTATAGCGTTTTTGTCCGTCTTTAACGTACTTATTATCGGAAAGACTGCCGATACCGGCAATTGAACACTCATTTTTTATCTCTACCATCACGATTGCAGGATCGTCCTTAAGAGCCATACCGGTGTATGGATTGTATTGCTCCATAATATCTTTTAAATTTTGTTTTTGAGCGTTTTTAAGAGTTTCGCTCAAATATGAGTCCTTTCCGAATAATGAGCTGTTCAGATTTTCCATATCATACGTTTCATCTAAATCCGAACTGCGGGCGGTGCTTCCCATTAAATTCATATCAATATAG
>CAKSPN010000109.1 GCA_934481375.1 uncultured Clostridia bacterium | reverse complement strand
CACATAAATCATCAAGCTTTCCTTTGCAGGTATCAGCCGAATAAGTTGACTGCAAAAGGTATCTGCCCGTACGCAGTATTACAAATGAAAATCCGCCCATATCACGAATTTTATGAACACAGGCGCTGAAAGTTATTTCACTTCCGCAGGCGCTTTCAAGCTTTTCGAGAGTAAGCTCCGAAATAAGTTCTTTTCCGCTTATTTGCTGCATATTGTAATCATTCCTTTCTATTTGAGCTTTTTCATAAGCAAGTCTTTGACAGCTTTCGGGTTAGCGCTTTTTCCGACTTGGCGCAAAGTCTGTCCCATAAAGAAGCTGAACAGCTTTTCGCTGCCGGCTCTGTATTTTTCAAGACTGTCTTGGTTTTCGCTTATTATTTTATCAATTATTTCTTCAAGTCCGTCAATGCTGTCGCTCATAATGAAGCCGTGTGCTTCAGCAATCTTTTGCGGATCGCCGCCGTCATTGAACATTATTGCGGTTATTTCCTTTGCACTGCCGGCGCTGATTTTGCCGTCTGACTGCATACTTACGATTTGCGCAATTCCCGAGGGAGTTATGCCTGACTCGGTAATGGATTTTCCGCTTTCGTTAAGGCTGTGGCTTACCTCGCCTAAAAGTATGTTTGCAATCTGCTTGTAAGACGGATTGATTTTTACCGCCTCGTCATAGAAATCCGAAAACGCCTTATCCGCTATTATAAGCAGTGCGTCGTCCTCGGGCAGACCGTACTCTTCGGTGTAACGCTCAAAACGCTTGTGCGGCATTTCGGGCATTGACTCTTTTATTTTTGAAAGCTCCTCGTCCGTAAACAAAACGGGCGGAATATCGGGCTCGGGGAAGTAGCGGTAATCGTGCGCTTCCTCCTTTGAACGCATTGCTTTTGTATCGTCGTGGTTTTCGTTGTAACGGCGTGTTTCCTGAACCACCTCGCCGCCTTTGTCGAGAATTTCGCTCTGACGGCTTATCTCGTATTCAATGGCTCTGCCTATTGATTTTATAGAGTTGATGTTCTTAAGTTCCGCTCTTGTTCCGAATTTGTCCGAACCGAACGGCATAAGCGATATGTTTACGTCAACTCTTAATGAGCCTTGCTCCATTCTTGCGTCGCATACGCCCGCATATTTAAGACGGAGCGCTATTTTTTTGACAAAATCCTGTACCTGTTCGATTGTTCTGAAATCAGGCTCGGTTACTATTTCGATAAGCGGTACGCCGCAGCGGTTGTAGTCCGCCATTGAGATGCCCTCGTAATCATCATGTACGAGTTTTCCGGCGTCCTCCTCTATGTGTATGCGGTTTATGCGTATGTCCGTGCCGTCGCATACGGTTATGTGACCGTCGGTGCATATCGGCTCAAAGAACTGCGTTATCTGATATGCTTTCGGAAGGTCGGGGTAAAAGTAATTCTTTCGGTCAAACGAGCTGTATTTGTGAACGGTACAGTCAGTTGCGAAGCCTGCCTTTGCGGCAAGCATTACTGCCCCTTGATTGAGTATAGGGAGCGTTCCGGGCATACCGGAACACCTGGGGCAGGCTCTTGTGTTCTCGCCGCCTCCGAAAGAGTTTGCGCATGAGCAAAAGACTTTGGAATTTGTCAGAAGCTCACAATGTATTTCAAGACCGATTACAGGCTGATACCTCATATTACCGCCTCCTTATAGTCAAAATCGCTTTCAAATCTGTCGCATAAAGCTATAATTGTTTTTTCGTCAAAGGCTTTTCCGGTAAGGCTCATACCAATGGGCATACCGTCCTTTGAATATCCGCATGTGGTGGATATTGCGGGCAGTCCCGCAATGTTTACCGTAACGGTGCAAATGTCCGCAAGATACATTTTAACGGGATCGGACTCCTGAAAACCTATCTTATAAGCCGCCGTGGGAGCGGTCGGAGTAAGCACAACGTCGCATTTATCGAATATGTCACGGTATTCTTTGCGGATTTGGCTTCTTATTTTGCGTGCTTTGTTGTAATATGCGTCATAGTATCCCGAGCAGAGTGCATAGTTGCCGAGCATAATTCTGCGCTTTACCTCGTCACCGAATCCTTCACGGCGTGAGTTTGAAATCAACTGCATATAATCGTCGCCGTCCGAACGCAGACCGTATTTTATGCCGTCAAATCTCGAAAGGTTTGACGCCGCCTCTGCGGACGAAATAAGATAATATGCCGAAACGGCATATTTGAGAGAGGGGAGGGAACATTCGACAATTTCACAGCCGAGCGATTTGTAATAATCAACCGCCGCAAGAACAGCGCTTTTTACTTCATCGCTCACACCGTCCAAAAATTCTTTCGGAACGCCTATTTTCATACCTGAAACGTCCGTTCCGATAAGCGAAAGGCAGTCGCCCAAAGCTGTGTTTGACGATGTGGCGTCATTTTTGTCCGAACCGCTTATGCAGTTTAAGACATATCCCGTATCCTCGGCGCATTTTCCGATAACGCCTATCTGATCAAGCGAGGAGGCAAACGCTATAAGTCCCCATCTTGAAACGGCGCCGTATGTCGGCTTTAAACCTGTAACACCGCAGAATGCACTCGGCTGACGTACCGAACCGCCCGTGTCGCTGCCGAGAGCGGCGGCGCATAAATCCGCCGATACGGACGCCGCAGCGCCGCCCGACGAACCGCCCGTTACGCAGTCGGTGTCATACGGATTTTTTACTCCGCCGAAATATGATGTCTGTGACGAACCGCCCATTGCGAACTCGTCCATATTTGTTTTGCCTAAGATAACCGCACCCTCGCTTTTAAGCTTTGATATAACGGTTGCGTCATAAAAAGGAATGAAATCCTCAAGCATTTTTGATGCACAGGTGGTGCGTATGCCGTCCGTGCAAATGTTATCTTTAATCGAAAGCGGAATACCCGTAAGCGCCGACGCACTTCCCGTATCAATCGCTTTCTGTGCCGATTTTGCGTCCGAAAGAGCGCTTTCGGAACATACTGTTATATAGCTGTTTAAAGCTTTATCCTTTTTTTCTATTTTATCTAAATAATCCTTTGTCAGTTCAACGGCGCTTATCTCTTTTTTATCGAGCGCCGCACGCATTTGTGATAATTTCATATTAAAAATCCTTTCGTAATCAGACTACTTTCGGAACAACAAAACTGTTGTTCTTAACGTTCTTTGCGTTGCGTGTTATTTCTTCTGCATTATTTGAATTTTCAGCATTATCATTGCGTAAATTATTATAATCAACTGCGTCAAGGGTGTATGGGTCAACATTTTCATTAAATTCCCGCACCTTATCCATAAGTGCGATAATTTCGGTCATATCGTTTGTCATTTTTTGAAGCTCGCCGTCCGTAAACGTAATCTTGGATAACTGCGCCAGATGACGGGTCAAATCGGAATCAAACATATTACCATCTCCTTCACTGATTTTTTGTAGAAAAAAAGCGTTGTATACAAAAAAGTACACAACGCCCTTGTTGTAGTAAATATAATAACACATATACGAATATATTGCAATAGTTAAATAATAAATTTGTCAAAAATTCACACACTATTATCAAATAAAAACTTTTTATTGGGCATAAATTTGTCTACTATGCGCCTTTTTTCGGAAAACTATTGATTATTTCAATGGAATATGCCATAATAGAGAATGGAAAAATGCGAAATGAGGTATGCCCGATGCACAAGTCGGATACTACAATTGAATATGTTGAGCCGGGTTCTGTTGCAGATGAGGCGGGACTTGTCAAGGGCGATAAACTGCTTAAGATAAACGGTCACGAAATTCATGATATATTAGAATACCGCTATCTTGTTTCCGAATATGAGATAACGCTTGAGGTGGAGAAAAAAGACGGCACAATAGAAGTGATTACCGCTGAAAGCAATTATGAGGACCCCGGAATAGAATTTCGGGAGGGACTCATAGATGAGGCGCAAAGCTGTACCAATAAGTGCATTTTCTGTTTTATAGACCAATTGCCTAAAGGTATGCGTGAAACGGTGTATTTTAAAGATGACGATACACGCCTTTCGTTTTTGCAGGGTAATTACGTTACGCTTACGAATATGTCGGACGAGGAGCTTGACCGCCTTATAAGTATGCACGTTTCGCCGATAAACGTGTCGGTGCATACGACAAATCCCGAGCTCAGGTGCAAAATGCTTCATAACCGATTTGCCGGGAAATGCTTTGATATAATGAAGAAATTCCGCGACAGCGGTATATATATGAACTGTCAGATAGTTTTATGCCCCGATATAAACGATAAAGAGGAGCTGGACCGCACACTTTACGACCTTGCGTCGCTTTATCCGAACGTAAACAGCGTATCCGTTGTACCTGTGGGACTTACACGGTACCGTGAGGGGCTTTATCCGCTCACTCCGTTTGACAGAAATTCATCGTTTGAAACAATACGCCGTGTTGAGGAGATACAGAATGAATTTTATGAAAAATTCGGGACAAGGCTTGTGTATTTGTCCGATGAATTTTACGTAAATGCAGGACTTCCCGTACCGCCGTCTGACGTGTACGAAGGATTTCCGCAGATTGAAAACGGCGTGGGACTTATGGCGAGTATGCAAGAGGAGTTTGACGAGGCAATAAAGCTTGTGCCGAAAAGAAAATACAGCCGCAGAGTTATGATGGCAACGGGAGAGATAGCGTATGATTTTATAAATACTCTTGCAAAGCGCACGGAGCTTGCGGCGGACGGATTAAAAACGGACGTGTATTCCATAAAAAATGATTTCTTCGGCGGAGGAGTAACGGTTTCGGGACTTGTTACGGGCGGAGATATTATAAAGCAGTTAAAAGATAAGCCCAAAGCGGATATTTTAACAATACCTCAGTGTATGCTGCGTGACGGCGAGGACGTTTTCCTTGACGATACAACAATATCGGACGTGGAGCGTGAGCTGGGAATGAAAGTGGTTACGGTTATGAATGACGGCTATGATTTTGTCGAAAAATTAATCGGCAGCGAATTGGAATTTTAAAGGAAGGAATAAATTTAATGAAACCTACAGTTGCGATAGTGGGCAGGCCTAATGTCGGAAAGTCCACATTGTTTAATAAAATAACGGGACAGCGTATAAGTATAGTAGAGGATACGCCGGGTGTTACGCGTGACAGGATTTATGCGGACGCCTCGTGGCTTGACAAGCATTTTATCCTGATTGATACGGGCGGTATAGAGCCTGCGTCGAAGGACGAAATACTTGTGCAGATGCGCCGTCAGGCACAGCTTGCGATTGAAATGGCGGACGTTGTGGTGCTTATGACAAATGTGCGTGACGGCGTTACCGCAAACGATGCGGACGTTGCCGCAATGCTTTTAAAGGCACAGAAAAAGATAATTCTTGCAGTGAACAAGGTGGATAACATAGGAGAACCGCCGCTTGAATTTTACGAATTTTACAACCTCGGACTGGGCGACCCGATAGCAATATCCTCAACGCACGGCTTGGGCGTGGGAGATTTGCTTGATGAGATAACCTCAAAATTCCCCGAGGACGCAGACACATCCGAGAACGATGACGAAATAAAGGTTGCAGTTATCGGAAAACCGAACGCAGGCAAATCCTCGCTTATAAATAAAATTCTCGGCGAGGAAAGAGTTATCGTAAGCAATATTGCCGGCACAACACGTGACGCAATCGATTCGCATTATGAAAAGAACGGCGAAAAATATCTGTTTATAGATACGGCAGGTATGCGAAAACGGGGAAAAATAGACGAAACGGTGGAGCGCTACAGCGTTGTGCGCTCGCTTGCGGCAGTGGACAGGAGCGATGTGTGCGTTATTATGATAGACGCATCGGAGGGCATAACCGAGCAGGATACAAAGGTTGCGGGTTATGCGCACGAACAGGGCAAGGCGTGCATTTTTGCGGTAAACAAGTGGGATATAATTGAGAAAAACGACAAGACAATGAAGCAGTTCCGTGACAGAGTGCGTGAGGAGTTTGCGTTTATGTCGTATGCGTCGATAGTGTTTATAAGCGCAAAAACGGGACAGCGTGTCGATAAACTGCTTGAAGAAATAAAGAAAGTAAACGAACAGCACAAGAGAAGAATAACAACAGGTATGTTAAATGATGTACTAAACGAGGCAACGGCAAAGCAACAGCCGCCGACGGATAAGGGACGCCGTCTCAGACTGTATTACGGCACACAGGCGTCCGTTGCGCCTCCGACATTTATTCTGTTTGCAAATTCAAAGGATTTGTTCCATTATTCGTATCTTCGTTTTATTGAAAATCAGATACGTGAAAACTTCGGTTTTGAGGGAACGCCGATTAATTTCATTATAAGAGAAAAGAGTGAAAAGAAGTGATAATAAATATTATAATTGCGGCGGCTTTGGTGATTTCATACCTTATCGG
>CAKSPN010000108.1 GCA_934481375.1 uncultured Clostridia bacterium | reverse complement strand
AAAATATACGGTTTCATCGGTATTCGGTGCGGACTTCATCTCAACAAATTTCTCACCTTTATAGCAGGCGAGAATTATCCGTGCGTTTTGCGGCAGATATTTCGGTATTGTGATGAAAATTTTCTCGCCCGTCGTGGCTGTTACGCAAACTGTTTTTGTACTCTCGACACAATCCGTTTCCGTCGCAAGCGTAAAACGTCCGTAACCGCTTAGGCATTTTACCGCTATGTAATACTTTTCGCCGGCGGTAAGATTATATGCAATCTTGAAATTGTTCCCCTCTCCGCTGTTATTATCGGATACAAGCAGTTTTCGGTCACTGTTATACAAATATCCGTAAGTATCAAGGTTTCCCTTTGAGAAGAAACGGTATTCGCCCGTAAATCTCGGCACAAATTCATAATATATTGTCTGTCCTACGTCGGTTGTTGTAACGGTATATTCACGGTTTGCCTCCGCTGTAAATGCGTCGTCAAACCCCAAGCCCGTTTTATCCGTCCATTTTGCGTAAAGCGTTTCGGCGCTGCCGTAATACGGGAACACAACGGGACTGCCGCTAAAATTTTTATTGTCATACCAGCCTTCAAGCTTTTTGTCTCCGTTTTCCGCCTCAGGCTGTACAAAAACCGCATAATCGGTTATTTCCGATACCGCAGCGTCACAGCCTGTATCAAATTTATATGTTCTTTTAGCGGCATTGTAAATAATTTCTTTTGTCGTAAGGTTTTCATTGCGGTTGTATTTTAATATATTATTCCATTCGTCCTCACTTCCGGCATAAAACACCTTTTCAATATTTGGACAATCATTGAAAGCGTCATTTCGGATATACAAAAGCTCTTTCGGCAGACATACGTACTTTAAGTTTTGGCACGAATAAAATGCATTTTGGGGAATTATTGTTACTCCGCTTCCCACTGACAGACTTATTAAATTGTCACAATCCTGAAACGCATAATTTTTAATACTTGTAACACTGTCAGGTATTATCATGCTTGTTAAATCCTGGCAACCATCAAAGGCACCATATCCAATACTTGTTACACTGTCCGGGATTACTACATCGGTTAAACCGCTGCAACCGGAAAATACATAATTGTTCAAGCTCGTTATGCTATCCGGTATAACTAATTTTGTTACCGCCTCTTGGTTAATATAAAGTTTCCCGCCATAACGCAAAGGCGTGGAATAAGGATTATGAAACAAAATTCCGTACCATGAAAGAATATCCGATATATATACTTTTTCTAAATCGTAACAGCTGTAAAATGCATTCTCTCCAAAATCGGTCACGCTGCTTGGTATTGTTATACTTGTCAAGCTTCTGCACTCGTAAAACATATCGTGCTCAATATTAGTTACGCCATTCGGTATCGTTATATCCGTCAAACTGCTGCAATTGTAAAATGTTTGTGCCCCAATGCTTGTTATGCTATCCGGCATAGTTATATTTACTAAATTGACGCACTTATAAAATGCTTCATATCCAATGCTTGTCACACCGTCCGGTATCGTTATATCGGTTAAACTGCTGCAACCGGAAAACGCACAGTCTTTCAAGCTTGTTATACTATCCGGTATGACTAATTTTGTTACCGGTTCTTGATTAATATAAAGTTTTCCCCCGCAAGACAATGGATTGGAATGCACACCTTCGAAGTCAATCTTACACCAAGACTCAATGTCAGACATATAGACCTCAGCAATATTATAACAATTAAAAAATGTACACGTGTCAATCTTTGTTATATCTCTCGGCATTGTTATGCTTACTAAATTTGCGCAATTATAAAATGCTTCATTTCCAATATCGGTAACGCCATTTGGTATTGTTATTCTTACCAAACTGCTGCAATTGTAAAATGTATTATCCTTAATATGTTTTAAGCTATCAGGCAAGACTATATTTTCCAGACTTCCGCAGCCATAAAATGCACCAACGCCGATATCCTCCACATTATCCGATATTGTTACACTTTTTAAACTGCTGCAATCCCTAAAAGCATAGTTTCCGATGCTTGTTACACTATTCGGGATTGTTACGCTTGTCAAGCTGCTGCAACCATAAAATGTATTTCCGTTCAGAATTGATATGCTGTCAGGTATAGTCATACTTGTCAACAGTTCACGGTTAAGATAAAGTTTTCCCCCGTAGCGTAAAGGATTGGAAGAGAGATTTCCAAACTTAAGCTTACACCAAGCCCCAATATCCGATATGTAGATACTGCTGATATTGTAACAACGATAAAACGCATCGTTTCCAATATGTTTTACACTGTTCGGTATTGTTACATTTGCTAAACTATCGCAATCCACAAAAGCTTCTTCACCTATGCTTGTTACACTATTGGGAATTATTATATCGGTTAAACTGCCACAGCCGGAAAATACATAATTTTTCAAGCTTGTTACATTGTCCGGTATGACCAAACTTGTTACTTGCTCTTGGTTAAGACAAAGTTTTCCGCCGGCATACATAGGATTGGAACGAGAATTTCCAAAGCTGATATTACACCATGACGCAATATCCGATATATAAACATTGGCAATATTGTAACAGCAAAACCATGCATTCGAACCCATATTTGTAACGCTGTCGGGTATTGTTACACTCGTCAAACCGACACAATTTAAAAATGCATTTACACCAATGCTTGTCACACCGTTGGGTATTGCTATGCTTGTTAAATCTTTACAGCCGTCAAATGCATAATTTCCAATACCTGTTACAGAGCGTCCATCTATTTCTTCGGGAATTGTCACTTCTGTTACCGATGTATCGCAATCCGTAATCGTAACACGCCCGTTTGATACGGTATATGTTAAATCCCCGTATTGCGCTGCCGAAACGCACACCGCACCAAGTGCAAAAATGCTTATAAGAACAAATACAAATGACAACAGAAATTTCTTTTTCATACTGTTTTTTCTCTCCCTTGCAATTTTCTTTTGTTAATAACTCATATTGGTAAATATTATATCATATAAAATGTTTTTAAGCAAGTATTTATAATTTTTCTTTAAAAATTACAGTAAAAAAGGGAACTGCAAATATTTGCAGTTCCTTTTTTTAGCTACGATAATTTTTTTACAAGCAATGCACGGGTATAGCCCCTTGTGTTTTCAAAGGATTTCACCGCAAAGCCGTGGCGTTTGTAAAATTCCACAAGCGGGCGCATATTCAAATCCGTATGCAGATAAATTTCCTCCACGCCCGACCTCCGCATAACGTCGGCGGCATGGTCTATGAGCGCACTGCCTATACCGTTGCTGCGGCTTTCGGCTCTTACCGCAAACCTTGTAAGATATGCGCTTTTTCCCGAAACTTCAAGCCGAAGACTGCCCGAAAGCCTGCCGCGGTATTCCGCCGCAAGCACGAGCTTTTTTTCAATATCGTTTTTTACATCGTCCTCTGTTTCGGAGAGAGCGTCAATCCTGTTCGCTGTTGTGTCGGCGGCATACTCGGCAAACGCTTTTAAGGTTATGTTATGTATTTCAAAAGCGTCGTTAAAATCCGCTTTCCTTATCTGAATATCACAATTCATCAGCGTGCCGCCTCCCCGATTATCAGCCCATAAGTGTTGCCATTACAGCTTTTTGCGCATGCAGGCGGTTTTCCGCCTCGTCAAATATTACGCTTTGTTTTCCGTCTATTACGTCCTCTGTTACTTCAAAACCTCTGTACGCCGGCAGACAATGCATAAACACAGCGTCGTCCTTTGCGTGCGCAAACAGCTCGCCGTTTACCTGATACGGCATAAAAATACGCTGTCTTTCCGCTTTTTCGCTCTCCTGACCCATTGATACCCATGTGTCGGTGTAAACAACGTCTGCGTCCTTAATTGCCTCGACGGGATCCTCCGTTATCAGCAGTTCCTTGCCCGACACCTTAAAGTCAGCTTTTGCGTTCTCAACAACCTCCGCATCGCATTTATATCCCGAAGGCGTTGCAACGGCGCAGTTCATTCCCGCTTTTGCACAGCCGTACATCAGCGAATGAGCCATATTGTTTCCGTCGCCTATATATGCAAGCTTAAGATTTTCAAGCTTTCCCTTATGCTCATATGCGGTCATAAGATCAGCCAGCACCTGGCACGGGTGGAGCAGGTCGGTAAGCGCATTTATTACCGGTATTGACGCCTCCTCCGCAAGCTCAAGCACGTCCGAATGTGCGTATGTTCTTATCATAATTCCGTCAAGATAACGTTCAAGCACCTTTGCGGTATCGTGTATGGTTTCGCCTCTGCCAAGCTGAATGTCGTTTGACGACAAAAACAGCGGATAACCGCCGAGCTGAGTCATTCCCACCTCAAACGAAACACGTGTTCTTGTTGATGATTTTGTGAAAATCATACCGAGCGTTTTTCCTGCAAGGATTTTATGCGGAATACCGCTTTTAAGCTCCTTTTTAAGCTTTAATCCGAGCGCCAGTAAATCCTCTAATTCTTTTGCCGTTAAATCGTGCAGACTTATTAAATCTTTCATTGATTTGCCACCTCTACTTTTTTTAATATAATATCCAGTTCGCTTATGAACAGATTAACCTCATTTTCCGATATGATAAGCGGAGGAGCAAGCCGAAGCGTTGTACCTCCGCACAGGCTTGTAAGAATACCGTCGTCAAACAGCTTTTTAAATACGTCCTTTGCAATGCTCTTATCAAGCTCTATTCCGATAAGCAAGCCTGCCCCGCGTATTTCCTTTATTTTATCTGCGTGCTTTTCTTTGAGTGCATTGAGCCGTTCAATAAAATATTCGCCCGTTTTTTCCGCATTTTCAACAAGCTTTTCTTTTTCAAACACCTCAAACACCGCAAGACCTGCCGCCGTTGCAAACGGATTTCCGCCGAACGTAGTGCCGTGGTCGCCCGGCTCAAACGCACTTGCGACCTCCTCCGATGCGCACACTGCGCCTATCGGAATACCGCCGCCGAGCGCCTTTGCGCTTGTGAATATATCGGGATACACACCGTACATCTGATGTGCAAAAAGATGTCCCGTACGTCCCATACCTGTCTGAACCTCGTCAAATATAAGAAGTATTCCCTTATCATCGCACAGCTTACGAAGCTTTTTCACATACTCCTCGCTCATCGGGTGTACACCGCTCTCTCCCTGAATAAGTTCAATCATAATCGCCGCAGTCTTGTCGGTTACGGCTTTTTCCATTGCCTCGAAATTATTCGGCTCAACCTGCTTAAATCCCGGCGTGAGCGGTCTGTACGGAGCCTGATAATGTTCCTGTCCCGTTGCCGCAACCGTTGCAAGCGTTCTGCCGTGGAACGAGTGATCGAGCGTTATTATTTCGGTTTTGTCAATTCCCTTCTTATAAAAATAAATCTTTGCAAGTTTAAATGCGCCCTCGTTTGCCTCCGCTCCGCTGTTGCAGAAAAACACCCTGTCCGCACAGGTGTTTTCGACAAGCTTTTGCGCAAGCTTTGCCTGGTTTTCTATGTAATAAAGGCTTGATGTGTGTATCACCTTGTCAAGCTGTTCCTTAAGCCTTTCAACGAATATCGGGTGACCGTGTCCCAATGCGTTCACCGCAATTCCGCCGAGAAAATCATAATACACTTTTCCGTCGGTGCTTGTAAGCTTCATTCCGCTGCCCTTTTCAAAACATACGGGCAGTCGGTCGCCGAAAGTATTCATATAATATTTTTTATCGAGTCCGATAATTTCATCGAGCATTTTCTTCCACTCCCTTTATAAATTATTATACATTATTTTGAATAATTTTGCAACCCCGTTTTTTAAAAACGTTGTATAAAACAAAAATATACAGCGAAATTACTGTATATTTATGCATAATTATTGGATTATAAATATTTCTCCAGCGCTTCCTCGTACTCGTCCTGCGAACTTGCGCCGATAATCTTTTCGGCTTCTTCGCCGTTTTTAAATATCATAACGGTAGGTATCGAAACGATATTATAGCGCAGAGCAAGTTCCGCCTCCTCGTCAACGTTTACCTTGCCGACAACTGCTTTGCCGTCATATTCCGTTTCCAAATCCTCGATTATCGGCGAAACCATCCTGCACGGACCGCACCATTCCGCCCAAAAATCAACAAGCACCGGTTTGTCCGATTTTAAAACCTCGTCAAAATTTTCCTTTGTCAGCTTCATAATTACACTCCTTTACTTATACGCCGGTATGCCCGAATGTTGTTTATTGACCGATTCGGAGCTGTACACCGACTTTTCAACAAATCCCGTTTTGCTGTAGGTATACTGCTTTATGGACGTGCCCACAGCCGACACATTATAGATAGTAATTGCGTTTGTGCCGTCCTTAAGCTCATCTATATCAAAATACACTCTGCCGTTTGAAATGCTTTGATTAAGCAGTATGTAATATTCGCCGTTGATATTA
>CAKSPN010000107.1 GCA_934481375.1 uncultured Clostridia bacterium | reverse complement strand
TTTTTGTTTGATTGTGTCTGTTCCCAAACGACAGCTTATTTATATTAACAGATATTTTCCCCTTTGTCAACACTTTTAAACACAAAAATTTCTATTTTGTGCAAAGAATACACTTGCCCATCATTTTACGTCTGTTCACTCACAAAAATGACGAACGCACCGACTTTATTATCTGTTTTTCTATTCTTGACACCTGCACCTGCGATACTCCTATCTCATGTGCAATCTCGGTCTGCGTCTTTCTTTTATAATATCTCAGCACCATAACCTGCCGTTCCCTGGGCGAAAGTTTCTGCAATATGCAGTCCGCCATAACCTTGTTTATCATTTTTTCTTCATCGCCCTGCGACGCCATTGTATCGAGAAGCTGTATTTCCTTGTCGCCGCTTTCATATATTTTTTCGTATATTGACGTCGGAGGAGCGGCGGCTTCAAAAGCTTCGCTCAAAAGTTCCTCGTCTATATCCCCTCTTTTTGCAATCTCCTTAACGGTCGGCTCACGGTTCAGCTCCTTGCGCAGTTCCTCGGCGGTACGCCAACCCTTCATTGCCGTTTCTTTAAGTGTACGGCTGATTTTAACGCTTCCGTCATCACGCATAAATCTTTTAATCTCACCGGCAATCACAGGCACGGCATAGGTTGAAAATCTTACATTAAACCTTGTATCAAATTTTTTTACCGCTTTTATAAGTCCGATTGCGCCTATTTGTATAAGATCCTCCGCATCGTAACTCCCTCCGCTGTACCGTTTCACAACGCTGTACACAAGCCCCATATTATTTTCCACCAGCTTGTCCTGCGCTTCCTTGTCCCCCTCTTTCACACGCTTTATCAAAACTGCGTTATCGTTCACTGCTGCACCTGCTCTATTCTTTTCGACATTCTCACTGTAGTGCCTTTGCCCGGAGCGCTTTCAACGCTTATGCTATCCATAAAGGTTTCCATAATGGTAAATCCCATTCCTGAGCGCTCCATATCGGGTCTGCCGGTGTACAGCGGTTCACGTGCTTTCTCGACGTCTTCTATGCCCGTGCCTTTGTCCTTAACGACAAACTCCACCGTACTGCCGTTTATGTACCCCTCAAGCGTTACCGTTCCGCCGCAGTTTGCATAGCCGTGAATTACGGCGTTTGTCACCGCCTCGGAAATTGCCGTCTTTATTTCCGACATTTCGTCCAATGTAGGATCGAGTTCAAGAATAAACGCCGCCGCCACAGTTCTTGCAAAGCGTTCATTATCCGAATTTGCCGGAAACTCCAGCTTCATTTTATTAGTCATACTCTCACCTCCATAAGACCGTATTCAAGATTTTTAGCCGTAACGACAAGCTTGTCTATCCCCGACATTTCTATAATTCTGCGCACATTATCCGATATACCGTATATTATTATCCTGCCGCCGAGAGCCTGTACTATTTTATATCTGCCCATTATAAAGCCTATTCCCGACGAGTCCATAAACGACACACGGCTGAAATCAAACGCCGCATTTACAGCACCCGTCCGCCGCAGTTCACGGTCTATGCGCTCCCTCAGCCTGCCTGTGCTGTGATGATCCAAATCGCCGTCGAGCCGTATTATGAGCGTTTTATATTTTCCCGCAATGGATAGTTCCATAACATTACCTCCTAAACATTCCTTATATATAGTAAATACTGCTTTCGTATTCGATTTTCCTCTATAAAAAAATAAGAGGTTTTGTCGAACAATCAAAAAAAGTGCGGATATCCGCACTTTTTCTGTTTTAGTTTCTGCCGTACTTGCTTGTTCCGTACAGCTCTTCTTCTATTCTCAAAAGCTGATTATACTTCGCAACTCTGTCCGTTCTTGACGGCGCTCCCGTTTTTATCTGCCCGGCATTTACCGCAACGGCAATGTCCGCAATTGTTGTATCCTCCGTTTCGCCGCTTCTGTGCGATATAACCGCACTGTATCCGGCACGATGCGCCGTTTCGACCGCATCAAGCGTTTCCGTAAGCGTGCCTATCTGATTAAGCTTTATCAGTATCGAATTTCCTGCGCCGCATTCAATTCCTCTTTCCAGACGTTTTGGATTTGTTACAAAAAGATCATCGCCCACAAGCTGTACCTTATCGCCCAACAGAGACGTAAGGCGTATCCAGCCGTCCCAGTCCTCCTCGGAGAGAGCGTCCTCTATAGAGAATATAGGATATTTTTCAATAAGTCCCGACCAGTATTTTATAAGCTCGTCGGACGTTTTCCTTACCCCCGCCTTGGGGAGCATATATCCGCTGTCCGTTTCCCATTCCGACGCGGCGGCGTCTATCGCTATTTTAAAATCCTCGCCAGGAATATATCCCGCTTTTTCAATTGCCGACACGATAATATCAAGCGCCTGTTCGTCCGTTTCGAGGTTCGGCGCAAATCCGCCCTCATCGCCGACCGCCGTGGTATTTCCCATATCCGACAGCACGCTTTTAAGCGAATAAAACACCTCACTGCACCAGCGCAGTCCCTGTCTGAACGTTTTTGCCCCGAACGGCATTATCATAAATTCCTGTATGTCCACATTATTATTTGCGTGCGCACCGCCGTTTAAAATATTCATCATCGGCACGGGCATAATATGCGGATTTACACCCCCGATATATCGGTACAGAGGTATATCAAGGCTTGCCGCCGCCGCTTTTGCCGCCGCAAGCGACACGCTCAATATTGCGTTTGCGCCAAGCTTTGATTTGTTCTCCGTTCCGTCAAGCTCACACATTCTCAGATCAATCAAGCGCTGATCGAGAACATTCATTCCGATAAGCTCATCGGCAATTCTTGTGTTCACATGCTCCGCCGCATTTTTCACTCCCTTGCCTCCGTAGCGCTTTTTGTCACCGTCACGCAGTTCCGCCGCCTCATACTTTCCCGTTGACGCTCCCGACGGAACAATCGCTCTCCCCACGCCGTATCCCGTATGAACCTCCGCCTCGACCGTCGGATTTCCTCTTGAGTCCATAACCTCTCTTGCAAAGACGTCCGTAATTTCAATGTATTGCTTCATATATAAAACTCCTTTCAAAATCCCTTTCGGACTTCGGAATTATTTTGCCGTTTTTCCACTTGCTTTATACACAGCCAATATAAAACATTGACGAACATTCGGTTATAGTGTATAATGTCCTCAGAACGGAGGTTTATTATGAACAAAAGAATTACAGGAATTATCTGTGCGGCGGCGGTTATGTTTTCAAGCATAACGGCGTTTGCCTCAGGGGCTATCCCCGACCATCGTGGGACTTCCATGGAGGGAATACAGATAGGAACAAGCAATCTTAATTCCGCCGTGAAATCTTACTACAGTCTGTTCCAAAAGGCAGGCAATCAATACGGCGTTGACCCGAACTTACTTGCCGCAATATGCATGCAGGAGTCATCGGGAAGAAACCTTAGCTACCGTGAGGACGGGAGCGAATACCCCGCCTGGGGAATTATGCAGATAGAGTATACCAATGAAAAAAGCTTTAAACAGTTCGGTCTTGACACGACCGGCACGGAATGGACGCTCAACGACAGGCTTGACCCCGAAAAAGCCGTACCGTATGCGGCATGGGTCATTTCAAAGTCACTTATAGCGTACGACTGCGATTATATGAAAATGATTCAGTCTTACAATTTCGGCAGAACCGTTTTAAACAGGATAATCGAGGCAAAAGGCGACGACTGGCTCAGCGAGCGCATAAACGCCGCAAAGTATGCGGACAACTGGCAGTATGAAAAATACGGCGACGCCGAATACATAGAGCATGTACTGCGCTATTATCATCATGATATGGAGTATATCGGCGCAAAGATACGCTTAAACGGCAATCTTGTTGAATTTGAGGATCAGTATCCGCTTATCGACGGCAACTATACGCTCATTCCCGTGCGGGGCATTTCCGAGCTTTTGAATGCGGACGTGCTGTGGGATCAGGAGTCTATGACCGTTACGATAAAGCACGGCGGCAAAACGGTAAAGCTTACAATAGGCAGTGATATTGCCAACGTCAGCGGAAGCAGTATAAAGCTTGAAGCGCCCGCAAAAGTTCTCAACGACCGTACAATGGTTCCGTTAAGATTTGTAATGGACATATTCAACGCAAAGGTTGAATGGGAGCAGGACACACGGACTGTTTTTATAAACACGTAACAAAGAGCGGTGCAAACCGCTCTTTATTATTGCTTTTATTGACAAAGCCGACGCCGCATAGTATAATTAATATAAAGAGGTGATACGCTATGAATTCTTTGGCACGTGTAAGCGGATTTTATTCTCTGCAGCATTACGGCTATTTGCTGCAGCAGGGCATTTCGGGAAGCTCACAGCTCGGCAATGCAAAGCATATGCATGAATTTTACGAAATTATATTTGTCGAAAAAGGCATCTGCTGTCATTGGCTTGAGGGCGAGAAACAAGAGCTTAATGCAAATGATATTGTTATCGTGCGCCCGTATCAAAATCATTACTACTGCTCATACAGCAGTGATGTTGTCGTATACATACTTTCGGTTGAAGCGAGCGAGTTTGAGGCGTTTATGTACGCTTATGATATAAAAAGCTCCGACTTCACTGTTTTTTCCGTTGATTCGGATCAGAAAAATTCCATAGTTGCCGCTTGTGAGAAAGTCTTTATTTCCGATATAGTTAAAAAGAAGATAATGTACAAGCTGCTCCTCGGTGAATTTATGGGTGATTTCATTGTGCGGACTCCCCTTGATGACAAAGTCCCGCAGAACTTTATGGACGCAGTAAACCGAATGCATTCAATAGAGAACATTTCCGAGGGATTGCCTGCCTTGCAGCGGCTTTCGGGATACAGCAGTGCGCAGTTGGTGCGGCTTATGAAGAAATTCTTCAACACCACTCCGCAGAAATACATATATACCTTGCGTATGAACACCGCATATGAGCTTGTCAAAAATACCGGTTCGGATTTCGACTCGATTGCCGAAACCGTCGGATATTCAAGCCTGAGCCATTTCTGCCAGACGTTTAAAAACCATTTCAACGTCACGCCGTCGGCTTTGCGCAAATCATCGCAAAAACAAGAGAAGGTCAAAACGTCAAGGAAATCACACAAGGAGAAATCAAAATGAAAAAATTATTATGTATTATTTTATCGGCGGCAATGCTGATTATGTCCTCTGCTGCGGTATTCGCCGAACGTGAATATGAGGGCGAAACGCAGTTGAAAGATAATATGCTATATAAACGGAATTTCCGTTCCCGCCGCCCAGCTTCCGAATAACTTTGTATATCTGCCCGTAGAGGAGCTTGAATATTACGGCTTCGACGTTGAAAAGGAAAATAACGTTTACAAAGTTACACGCAATGAGGAAAAAGGAGTCCGTTCAAGAGAAGTCCCCTCCTCACCTGATGTATTAAAGGTTTATACAACAAGTGCGGAGGTGTATCTTGATTCGGACGTTCCCGCAAATGTATTTGAACTGGAAAACGGGACGGTGCTTATTCAGAGCGATGAGCTTGCAAAATACGGCAGTTATAACTGGAGTGATGAAACACATCAAATCCATATTGATTTTAAAAATACTTTATTCATGCTTCCCTTTATGCCGTTTCATAACGTTATAGGCGAAGATGATATAAATGAAATAAACAGCGGCATAATTGTAAATAACACCGAAAAAACCTGTGCAGATATTGATTATGAAGATTTGGCGGATTGGTTAAAGGTATACTGGAATTTTAATTACGATCGGGTTATAGCTCCGCTGTCGGTATATGACCTTTCGGGAAATTATGTAAAGCTTTGGAACAAAGATAAAAGCAAATCGTATATTGTATATTCAAACGGCGGTATTATTGCCGGCAAGTACGGAAAAGCATATGACTCGCACGGCGAAACAAAGCAGAATTATGTGTGGTATCTGCCTGCTGTCGGCAATTCGAGAAGCGCACTTAACAGTGCGGATATGACCTTAAATTATACTTATTTCAACGAAGTTGCGGAAGTGAAATACAAAGGGGAAAAGCAAAGAGAATTTACGCAAACCGATGATATTGAAATTCCCAAAAAAGACTTGCTGATAACGTCAGGCGCAAGCGAATGGGCAGTACCCGAAACGGAAAAAGCCGCCGCCTGCAACTTAATGGTATATGATTTATCCGCCAAATACACACAGCCGATTACACGATATGAATTTTGCAGGCTTATATACCGCCTTACGGCAACCGAATTCAGTCCCGACACCGATTCAAGAATGGGGATTGACTTTGCAATGCAGGATATATTATCGGAAAAGGGTATTCAAAATGCAAGCGGCAATAAATTTTCCGACTGTTATTATACCGAAGCCGAAACTTTAGCAGCAATGGGAATAATCGAGGGAATGGGTGACGGAACTTTTGCTCCCGACGCATATATTACACGTGAGCAAGCCGCAGTTATTCTGTATCGAACCGCTGCTTTTATCGGCAAC
>CAKSPN010000106.1 GCA_934481375.1 uncultured Clostridia bacterium | reverse complement strand
TATTTGGAGCGCGAAAAAGACCTTGAGGGTATGCCAAAGGTAATATGCGAATTGCCAAACAAGTTTTTTGAATTTGTAGAAAATGAGTGCGAAGTGAATAAAGAATACACAGGCGAGCTTTACTATGCGGCGCACAGAGGTTCGTATACCTCACAGGCGAATACAAAGAAAAACAATCGAAAATGTGAGATGGCGCTTCGCGAGGCGGAACTATGGTCGGCTTTCTGCGGCAATGATGCATATGATAAGGCAGTGCTTGACAGCTTGTGGAAAAAGGTTCTGTTTAACCAATTCCACGATATTATTCCCGGTACGGCAATAACAAAAGTGTATGAAATTGCGGATAAAGATTATGAATTTGTTTTGTCGGGAGCAAAAAAAATGCTGCAAGGTGCAATGGGCGAAAAGCCCGGCGCTGATGCGGAATACATAACAGTATATAATTCTCTGTCGTGGGAAAGAAAAGCGCTCGTTGAACTGCCGAGCGGCTACGGTAAAATATTTGACCTTGACGGAAAAGAGATACAGACACAGCAAAACGGGGACAAGACTTGCGCGATTGTTTCGTTGCCGTCGGTTGGTTATAAATCATTCAGAGTTGAAAAAGGATATACAGGCAATACTTTGCCCGCGAGCAATGAACTTTGTCTTGAAAATGAGCTTATTAAAGCGGTGTTTAACAACTCCGGCGAGCTTGTTAGCGTTAAAGATAAGAAAACCGATACGGAATATCTGAGCGGTGCTTCAAACAGGTTCAGAGTGTATAGGGATGCACCGACATTCTTTGACGCTTGGGACATTGACAGCTTTTATGAAAAAGAGGAAGTGCCAATCGGCAGTGATGCTGAAATTTGCATAGAAAGCACTGGTGAGCTTATTTCAACGCTCAAAATAACAAGAAATATCGGAAAATCAAAACTGACGCAAAGTGTTAGTTTGAGAGCTGACAGCCGGCAGCTTGACTTTGAAACAGAAATAGACTGGCAGGAAACACATAAACTTTTGAAGGTGGATATGAATACAAACATTCATACTGATGAGCTTATATCCGAGATACAGTTCGGACATATTAAGCGCCCCAACCACAAAAACCGTAATTATGATGCAGATAGGTTTGAGGTTTGCCAGCATAAGTGGTCGGCACTGTCCGAAAGCGGTAGATGTGTTGCAATACTTAATGACTGCAAATATGGCATAAGTGCAGACGGAGGAAGAATGTCGCTTACACTGCTGAAGTCGGCAGCGGCTCCCGATCCGCACGCAGACAAAGGCTTGCATAAGTTTACATATTCGATTTTTGTCTCGGATAACGGTGTTTGCCAAAGTGATGTTGTGCGCCGTGCTTACGAGCTTAACTGCCCGGTTTGTGTTTCAGACGGAAACAAAGGCGAAAAGTCATTTGCTGGTGTAGATAATCCCGGTGTCATTCTTGATACGGTGAAATATGCTGAGGACGGCAGCAATGATTTAATTGTGAGGTTATATGAAAGCCGAGGCTCTTTTGCAAAGACAAAAATCAGTTTTGGCTTTGATATAAAAGAGGCATACATCACTAATATGATTGAAGAAAATCTTGAAAATATTAACGCAGAGAACAATGAAATAGCGGTTGCTTTGAATGCGTTTGAGGTAAAAACAATAAAAATTAAGGTAAAAGGAAATGAAACATGAACACACCAAAATATAAGTTTTTTACGACAAATGAACTAAAGCCGACGGGATGGCTGAAAAAACAGCTTGAAATTCAAGCAAACGGTCTTTGCGGCAATCTTGATAAAGTATGGCCGGATGTGCGTGACAGCGCGTGGATAGGCGGAGACAGAGAAGGTTGGGAAAGGGTTCCTTATTGGCTTGACGGATTTATTCCGCTTGCATATCTGATCGATAATGAAGATATGATTTTGAGAGCCAAAAAATACATAGATGCGATAATTTCAGCGCAAAAGGATGATGGCTGGATTTGTCCCTGCGCAGATGATGAAAGAGATAATTATGACACTTGGGCGGTGCTGCTTATCTGCAAGGTGCTGTGCCTTTATTGTGACTGTTCAAAAGATAATTCGGTCATAAAAGTAATTGAAAAGTGTTTGAAACAGTTTAATTCACATATAAATCATAACACCCTGCGCAACTGGGGTGCCGCAAGATGGTTTGAGGGGCTTATATCAATATATTGGCTTTATGAGAAAACCGGTGAAAAGTGGCTGCTTGCCCTTGCAAAAAAGCTTCGTGTTCAAGGCTTTGATTGGCGCAATTTGTTTGAAACATATCTTCTTGATGACTGCACAGATGAATGGGAGTATTATTCACATATAGTAAATGTTGCAATGATGCTTAAATCAGAAACACTCTGGTCGATTTTCGGTGAGTGTGATTCGGAAGAATTTGTGAATATTGCACTTGAATATCTGGATAAGAAACACGGAACGGCTATCGGGCATTTTAATGGTGATGAAAAGCTATCCGGCAATTCACCCATTCAAGGTGCGGAGCTTTGCAGTATAGTTGAACTTATGTATTCATATGAAATACTTTTTTCAATAACAGGAAACATTAAATGGCTCGACCGCCTTGAAATGCTTGCATACAATTCTTTGCCGGCAGCAGTAAGCCTTGATATGTGGACTCATCAGTATGATCAGATGATAAATCAGGTTGCATCATTTCCAATGTCAAAGCAACCGTTCAGGACAAATAACAACGAGGCTCATTTGTTTGGTCTTGAGCCGCATTTCGGATGCTGCACTGCAAACTTCGGACAAGGCTTACCCAAACTTGCGCTCAGCACATTTTTCAAAACCGAAAAAGGAATTGCCTCGTGCGTTTTGTCACCGTCGGCTGTTGAAACTGAAATTAACGGAGTTAAAGTGGAATGCGAGCTTGTGACGGAATATCCGTTCAGAGGAACACTTAAATATATAATTAAGACCGACGCTCCTGTTGAGTTTAGTCTGTTTATACGCATACCGTCATTTGCAAAATCTGCTGACATAGATAAAACAGAGGTAAAATGCGGTGAGTTTGCGGAAATATCAAGGGAATGGAATGGAACATCAGAAATTGAAGTTAATCTTGATTTTGAAACGGAAATAGTAAGTCGGCCCGAAAATATGGTTTGTGTTCGCAGAGGCGCACTGATATATTCAATTCCGATTAAAGAAAAATGGGAAAAAGTTGAATATACAAAAGATGGAGTAGAGAGAAAGTATCCGTATTGCGATTATTACATATATCCGCAATCAAAGTGGAATTATGCTTTGGCAGATGATAAATTTGAATTATCGGAACAAAAATTTGATGCGCCGTTTAATTCGGAAAATCCGCCCATAGCTCTAACGGCGGAGCTTGTTGAAATTGAATGGAATTTTAACTGTGGTCACTGTGACAGGCTCCCGAAGTCATCAGAACCGTTAAGTGATATTCAAAAGATAAAGCTTATACCGTATGGCTGCACAAATTTGAGAATGACGGAAATTCCGTTCATACCCAAAAAGAAAATATGAGGATGAATATGAATAAAGTATATTTAATAACCGATTTTGGCGCTGTTGCGGATAGCAACGAGCTTCAGACTGAGAAAATTCAAAAGGCGATAGACGAATGTTTCAAAAACGGCGGAGGAACAGTTATTGTTCCGGAGGGTGTGTATTTATCAGGTAGCATCAGAATAAGGTCAAGTTGCACACTGTACTTAAAGTCGGGTGCAACACTGAAAGGCAGCCGCAGCCCGGAGGACTATTTCGGATATTTAAGCGATAAGGTTGAGCCATTAAGTGAGAATGAAATAACTGATAAAGCGTGGAGAAGAACAGAGCTGGATGAGGTAAAAGACTATACCTTTATGTCAAGACCGGGCAGCCGTTGGAACAATGCCCTTATAAAAGCCGTAAATGCAGAAAATATTGCAATTATAGGTGAGGAAAACTCTTTCCTTGACGGCAGTGATTGTTTTGATGAATTGGGAGAAGAAAACTATCGCGGACCGCATTGTATAAATATGTTCAACTGCAAAAATGTGCACCTTTCGGGCTATTCGGTTAAGGATAGCGCTAATTGGGCAAATGCTCTTTTTTACTGTGAAAATGTTGTAGCAGAGAATATTTCTGTCTACGCAGGACATGATGGGATACATATTACCGGGTGCGAGAATGTTAAAATAAACGGTTGCAAGTTTTACACGGGTGATGACTGTGTTGCCGGATTTGCAAACACAAATGTTTTTGTGACAAACTGTATTCTTAATTCGGCTTGCAGCGCTATGCGTTTTGGCGGAACAAATGTGTATGTTGAAAAGTGCCGTATATACGGACCGTGTAAATATCTTTTCAGAGGAAGCCTGACAGATGAAGAAAAGAGAAACGGCGTAAAGCCGGAGCTTATCGGACACAGAAATAATATGCTCAGTGTATTTACCTATTACGGAGATTATTCTGTTGATATTCCGAACCGACCGGGGAATATTGTTATTTCCGACTGCACGGTGGACGGCGCTGACAAACTCTTGCATTACAACTATTCGGGAAATGAAATGTGGCAGCTTAACAGACCGCTAAACAATATTTCTTTTGAAAATATTACGGCAACAAACCTTTTAATGCCCTCAATTCTTTATGGCGATAAAGACGAAAAGGTTACGCTGAATATAAAAAACTGCAATATTTCAATGAAAAACGATAGTGATAATGCAGAGCTTATTCAGGCAGCAAACTTTGACACCATAACGCTTGATAATATTGAGATTAAAAACTATGAGGCGGAAATGCTTATCAAAACTTGGACAGACGGTAATGTGAAAGTTAAAGAACTAAAATGTGACAAAAAGCCGAAAAGTGTTACCAAACAAGCAGATGATGTGTTTGATTGCAAACCGATATAACCGTTAAAGTGAGAGGAAATACATATGAAATATTATTTAATGATTGTTTTGGCGGTAATACTTCTTGCCGGAGATTTCGCCGTAAATAAGCTTTATCAGAAACGATACGGAACATCGCTTGAAACAGGACTTAAATTTAATGCTCTTATGGGCTTGTTTACAGCAATTATATTTTTTGTAATAAATGAGTTTAAGTTTGAGTTTTCGGCATTTTCTATGCTGATGGCAGGTATAGTCGCGCTTAGTATTATGAGCTATAACATACTTGGCTTCAGAGTGCTTAAATCGGGAAGTATGGCTTTTTACACTTTGTTTCTGATGTGCGGCGGAATGTTTGTCCCGTATGTGTGGGGTGTCTTATTTTTGCAGGAAAAACTTTCACTTATGCATTTGGCAGGACTTATTCTGATAATATCCGCAATGGTGCTTACGGCAAATGATAAAAAGCTGCCGAGCAAACGGATACTTGTTCTGTGTGTGATTATATTTTTATTAAACGGCATAAGCAGTATTGCCGGAAAGATGCATCAGATAGAAAGAACATATTTTTGCATATCGGAGACAGAATTTGTTATATCAACGGGTGTTGCAAAGTTCATTATTGCCTCAATAGCATATACAGTAGTGAAAATCGGCAAAAAAGATAAAACTGCCGATAAACATAATAAATGCGGTTTTGCGTGGGGAGTGTTTTTAATTGTACTTTCGACGCTGCTCAGCGGACTGTCATATATTTTGCAATTAAACGGAGCGAAGAATTTGCCGGCAACGGTTTTATATCCGTTAATCACAGGAGGAACAATTATTTTTTCATCTGTGACCGGAATAATATTTTTTAAGGAACAAATTTCAAAGAGGTTGGTTTTGAGCATAATAATATGTTTTGCGGGAACCTGTATGTTCTTGTAGAAACCGTTTAAAATAGGCTTTGGGACATAGCATGATATAATACTTGTAAAAACCAAATATTAAATTTTATACCAGGGCGATTAAGGGGCTATGAAAGCAGAAATGCTGCCGTTTCGGTGACGATAAGTTCAAAAATTAAAATTAAGAATGCATATTTAATCAATATGCTCGAAGAAATTGAAGAAGCCGTTGCCGTTGGTAATAACAGTATATGTATGCAATTCAGACCGTTTGAAATTAAAACAATAAGATTGGAAAGAGAGTAACAGTAAACAAAAATCCCCCGATTATGCGAATTAGCATAATCGGGGGATTTTGAGTTATTGAGGTTTTGTGCTGTTGATTACAACTTTCTGATTTTTTGTATCCGGTTCTGTTATAATGATTTTCGAGTTTTTGTATTCATTCGGGGATTTTCCGCTATATTCCTTAAAGACCCTGTTAAAAGTACGAATGCTTGTAAATCCGCATTCAAATGCAATATCTGTTATATTCTTTTCCGAATGGAGCAAAAGGTTGCATGCCTGCTCAAATCTGAACAAATTAACATATTTATTTAAACTGAGTTTAAAGTTTTTGCTGAACAAGGAACTGAAATAATGCTCCTCATAATTCAACGCGGCTGAAATATCCTTGCGGGTGAAAGAC
>CAKSPN010000105.1 GCA_934481375.1 uncultured Clostridia bacterium | reverse complement strand
GTTACAGGTAACGCACGGCGTACCGCTCATATAATCCGACGTGTACTCGGCAAGCATCTCGGCGGTATCGGCATGTATAAGCTCGCAGTAATCCTTTGCTGTATATTCTTTTCCGCCAATACTCTTTACCGACACACTGTCCCATTCGTACATTGTGTCTATTTCTTCATTCCATATTCCGAAAACCTCTTTGAGAACGCCTGCCGGAAAACCTCCGAGATAGCAAAGGTCGTTTTCGTTTACATATCCCGTAATATAGGTTGCGACAAATATTCCGCCGTTTTCAACATATGCTCTGATTTTTTCAACCGTTTTTTCGGACATCGAATAAAGCATAGGTGCGGCAATGATTTTGTATTTTGAAAAATCATCTTCGGGCGATATAACGTCCGTGGCTATACTGCGCTCCCAGAAGAATTTATGATGGCGCACGCACTCGTCGCGATAGCCTTTGTTGTCAAGCAGAAATCCTGCCGCATCATCAAGCGCCCATGCGCTTTCCCAATCATATACGATTGCCGCTCCGGCATTCGTTTTTGCATTTTGTACGTCCGAAATTTCCTTTAAAATTTTGCCAATATCCGCACAGCCCTTGAAAACTCTTGTGTTCTCATGACCGCAGTGATCCACTACCGCACCGTGGAACTTTTCGCAGCCTCCGCGGCTTTTGCGCCATTGGAAATACTGAACGGAATCCGAGCCGTGCGCCACCGCCTGCAGAGCCGATGTAATCATCATATTTGTGCGCTTCATCTTATTCACGGGCACATAGCTGATACAGCTCGGTGTGCTTTCCATAAGCAAAAACGGCTTGTGCTTTAAACTTCTGTTAAAATCATAAACAAACGCCGTGTCGTTTCCCTGTACGGTACAGTCCTTGTCATGGTGCCACATGGGATATGCGTCCCACGAAACTGTATCAACGTGCGATGCGAATTTCTGATAATTTACACCGCGCAATTCGGGCCAATGGAAGTTTGTCGTTATAGGCACATTCGGAGTAATCTCCCTTAACGGAGCGCACTCGTTTTCGTAAAAATCTATCGTCTGATCTGTAACAAATCTTTTCCAGTCCAAATTCATTGCGTGTACATTCGTTTCACCCAAAGGCGAGGGTGGATCTATCTGCGACCAGTCCGTATATGTATGACTCCAAAAACTATTCCACCATTGATAATTCAGCTTTTCCAAATCGTTATCATACTTCTTTTTGAGCCACTCGCGGAATGCGTTTTTGCAAAGCACGCAATGACACTCTCCGCCGTACTCGTTCGATACGTGCCACATAATAAGTCCCGGATGATTTTTGTATCTTTCCGCAAGACGTCTGTTAATCTCACGCACCTTACTGCGGTATACGGGCGAGGTAAAACAGTGATTGTGGCGTGAACCGTGCGTGCATTTTTCCCCCTTATCCGTAGTTCTCAAAACCTCCGGATACTTGTGGCTCAGCCATGCCGGTCTCGCACCGCTCGGCGTTGCGAGCATAAAATTAATTCCGTTTTCGTAAAGCTTATCGGTTATCATATCAAGGAACGAAAAATCATATTCCCCCTCCGATTTTTCAAGCTCTGCCCACGAAAAAATACCGATAGTCATTTCGTTCATACCGGCAAGCTTCATAAGCCGCATATCCTCGTCAATTATTTCGGGGTGCATTTTCCATTGATCGGGATTGTAGTCCGCTCCGTAAATTAAACTCATGTTGCAAATTCCTTTCCGAATTATAAATATTCCCTGTCACCGCAGGTCATTTTCTTTCTGTGTACGCTTATAAACGTACTCTTAAAATTCTCACTGTACTTTTCCATTGCCTCAACAACGCTTTCGGGTTTTAAATTATACGCACTTCCGACAGACACGCACATTTCAACCGTCATAATGCCGTCTTTTTCCGACAGCACCTTAATATCGAATATATGCGGACGTATATCGCTTTCCTTAACTCCGCTTTTCGATTTTTTCATAACTTTAAGCTCGCTGTTTGACATAAACTTATCGGCATCAAAACTGCCGCTGTACTCGATTTCAACGATATAAACAGCTCTGTCGAGCTTTGTTATATCATACTCTTTCGAGTCCGTCCTTTTGGCGGCGTATACGGTAAAACCGTCGGGCATTGCTTCGTTCAGTGCGCTTACCACAAAACCATCATCGTAATCGCCGTCAAAGCCGACCTTCATATACTCGCACTCCGACGTAACGCCGACCGAAAGCGGCTGTGCAACGGTCATAATCGGGTGCGGATTAAAGCCTTGTGAAAACTCAAACTGCAAAGGCGAACGGCGGATTGCCCTGTGAAAACAACGCATAAAATCAAGATGCGATATGTATTTCACGCTCTCGCCGCGCCCGTATTTAATAATATACTTACTCACAGCACACACCTGCCTTAAACCGTGCAATTCCGCAGCCTGCACATTTTTCACGGCAGTTCGGCGTTGTTTCGCCTTTCTGCGCCTTTTCGCTTTCCCGTATGAAAAAGTCCTTTGTTATTCCTATATCAATATGATCCCACGGTAAAATTTCGTCATACGGGCGCTTTCTTGCATTATAAAACTCCGTATCTATTCCCAGCTCTTCAAAAGCCTCCATCCATAAATCATATCTGAAATACTCGCTCCAGCCGTCAAACTTACAGCCCTTTTCAACCGCGCGTATTATAACGTCGCACAAACGCCTGTCGCCACGTGCAAATATGCCTTCGAGCGTGCTTGTTTTGTTATCGTGCCAGCTGTAGCGTATTCTCTTTGACGGAATGGAACGCTTTAGTTCGTTCTGCTTTTCGATTATCATCTCACGGCTGTCCTGCGGTTCCCACTGAAACGCCGTAAACGGCTTTGGTACAAAGCTTGATGTGCTGACCGTAATATTGATATTTTTCGCGCGTTCCTCTTTGGGAATTTCAAAATATACGTCAAGAACACGTCCCGCAAGCTCCGCAATTCCCCTTACGTCCTCCATTGTTTCGGTCGGAAGTCCGATCATAAAATACAGTTTTACGTTCGTCCAACCGCCCCTGAACAGCATAGAGGTCGATTTCATTATATTTTCTTCGGTTATGTTTTTATTTATAACATCCCTTAATCTCTGCGTTCCTGCCTCGGGCGCAAAGGTAATTCCCGATTTTCTGACTTTCTGCACCTTTTCCATAAGTCCGAGAGAAAAATTGTCTATTCTCAAAGACGGCAAGGATAAACCTATTTTCTGCTTTTCCGTTATATCCAAAAGTCCGTCCGTAAGCTCCTCCAAACCGCTGAAATCGCTTGTGGAAAGCGATGAAAGCGATATTTCGTCATATCCGCTACAGCTTAAAAGCTTGTCCGCCAAAGCAAGCAGTGTGTCGGGTTTTCTTTCCCGTAACGGTCTGTAAATATACCCTGCCTGGCAAAATCTGCAGCCCCTCAGGCAGCCGCGCATTACCTCAAGCATGACACGGTCATGCACCGTTTCGCCGACCGGAACAATTATCGTGTCGGGCGCATATGTTTTGTCAAAATCGGGCATTATGCGCTTTTTAACGGTCGGCTTTGCGTGCGGATTGTTCGGAACAATGCTCTTTATCGTGTTGTCCCCATTATATTCCACATCATAAAATGACGGCACATACACGCCCTCTATACCGGCAATCGCTTCAAGATAATCCTTTTTGCTCTTTTTGCCGTTTTTCTTCCACTTTACATACTCGTCGGTAACCTCGTGAATAAGTTCCTCGCCCTCGCCGAGCATTACAAAATCGAATATATCGGCAACAGGCTCGCAGTTGTAAGCACACGGTCCGCCGGCGCATATTATCGGGTAGCTCTCGTCACGGTCACGCTGTCTTACGGGGATTTCGGCGAGGTTCAGCATATGCACTATATTTGAATAACTGAGTTCATACTGGAGCGTAAAGCCAAGCATATCAAAATGCGTTATCTCATCGCCGCTCTCAAGTGCGAACAGCTTCATACCGTACTTATTCATTTCTTCTTCCATATCGGGCCAGGGCGCAAATACACGCTCGCACCAGGTATCCTCACGTGTGTTAAGCGTATGATACAGTATTTTAAGTCCCAGATGCGACATTGCTATTTCGTATGTGTCGGCAAAGCAAAATCCCCAACGTACATCAACCTCATTCGGGTCTTTCATCACCGAATTAAGCTCTCCGCCCGTATATCGTGTAGGCTTCATTACGCCCGAAAGTATTTTATCTCGCAGTGTTATACTCATTTATCTTCTCCGGTGTTTTTCTTTTTTGTAATAAATCCGTTTATTTTGTCTATTGCTCCCGGCACAAGGTCTAAAATCTTATCCACCGCCGACTGGCTGTCGCTTATCGGAACTATGCGCACGTTTCCGTTTGAAACCACCATAAACGCCTCCGCCTTAACGGACGCTCCTCCGCCTATTCCGCCGCCGAACATCGGCTCGTTTCCTTCTTTCTTGGGTGCAAACTCGCTTCCGCCGCCGCCGAAACCGAACGAAACACGTGATATAGGTATTACAATCGTTCCGTCGCCTACGGACATAGGCTCGCCCACAACCGTATTAACATCGATAAGTCCCTTAATGCTCTTTACAGCCTCGCTGACCATTTCGCTTACCGCATTACTCATCTGACATCTTCCTTTCCTCTTTAAGAATACGTTTCAGTTTTATATAGATAACCGCCGCCTTTGCAGCCATATAGTACAAATACATTGCACGTGTGTAAATTACGGCATACGCGCCTGCCGAAAATACCGCATTGTCAAAATCGGCTTTTATGTCGGTATGATGCTTTTCGAGCTTCATTTTCCTGTCCGCCGCGCCCAAAAATCCGAACACGACAGAGTTTACCGCACCGTAGACAAGTCCCGTATACATCGGATTTCCCGTTCCGATAACTCCCGATATGTTAAGCTCGTCTATCGCAATCGCTTTTTCAAACGTGTAGTTTAAAAGCTTTAAAATATCTTTTTTAAGATTTGTGTACAGATACTTTGCACCGGCAAGGCGTTCAAGTATTCCTGCCGTTTCTTTATCGATTTTCTCGGGATTTTCTTCATAATCCTCAATTCCCTTGTCCACATCTTTTTTGACTTTCGGATAAAGATGCGACTTTATAAAAAGGAATTTTATATAAAGCTCGTTGTTTTCCGACTTATACGAAAAATCGGCGACAACGTTTATTCGTACAAGCGATAAAAGCATAATCACCGCTATGATTATCAGCAAAATATATACCGCAGTCATATATTTACTCCTCCGATTGCTCCGTTTCCTCCAAAAGCGATTGCTGTTCACCCTGCGGCGGCTCCTCCGCAATAAGCTTTTCAAGATTTACGGGCGGCAGATCCTTTGGCGATGTAAGTCCGAAACAGCGCAGAAACGTGTCCGTGGTTTTGTAAAGGATCGGACGTCCCGGTGCGTCAAGCCTGCCTGCCTCGTCTATTAACCCGCGCTCATAGAGCCTGTTTACACAGCCGTCAGAGTTCACCCCTCTTATGCGCTCTATCTGTCCTCTTGTTATCGGCTGCTTGTACGCAATTATCGCAAGCGCCTCCATTGCCGCATTTGAAAGCGGCTGATTTCTCTGCTCTCCCAGTATTTCCTGTATGTAAGCATAATATTCCGGGCGAGAGCATATCTGGTAGCCGTCAAGTATATCTATTATATTAAATCCGCGCTTGTCACGGTCATACTCATCACGCAATTCCGTAACGGCTCTCTTTACGCTGTCAATATCGGTATCCAGCACAACCGCAAGCTTTGCCGCCTTTACGGGCTCGCCTGCGGCGAAAAGTATACCCTCTATCGCATATTTTATGTTAACCATTTACCTTTTCCGCCTTTTTTGAGAATAAATCAAAATCTTTGGTTTCTTCGTTGTAATCCGCAAAAAGCTTGTTAAGCTTTATCATTTCCAGCACCGCAAGAAATGTTGCAATCATTTCGGGTCTGGAGTCACCCTCGCAAAACAGGCTCGCAAAGCGTATGCGCCCGCTCTTTAAACGTTTGCATATCTTTTCAACCATATCGTCCACGCTCACCTTTTCCCTGCCGACAATTCCCGAAAACGCACGCTTTGTCGGCTTTTCGTACCGGACACGCCGTGCAAGTATGGAATTAAAAGCGTCAATAAGCGCCGAAACATCGTGATGCGTACTGTATTCGGGAACGGGAAATTTGATTTCCTCCTCGCTCCTGAACACAAGATATTTTGACGAAAACTCGCTTTTCCTAAGCTCCTGCGATGCCTCTTTAAATTTCTGATACTCAAGAAGTCTTTGCGCAAGTTCTTCTCTCGGATCCTCTTCCTCCTCCTCTTCGTTTTTCGGAAGAAGCATTTTGGATTTTATATACAAAAGCTGTGCCGCCATTACGATAAATTCGCCCGTATTGTCGAGCGAGGAGTCCTCTATGCCGTCAATAGCCTCGAGATACTGATCGGTTATTTCGGCTATAGGT
>CAKSPN010000104.1 GCA_934481375.1 uncultured Clostridia bacterium | reverse complement strand
AATGAATTCATTTTGCCGTTGTTTTCGCCTGACGGCGAAATATTGTCATCAGGCAAAAAAAGTATTGACATTTCGGCGTTGAGTGAGTATTATATAAGCATAGTTTAGGAGGGAGAGAGAATGTCAAATATATTTTTCTTAAAAGCAGACAAGGCGGACAAGGAGGGTTACAGCCTGTTTCGCAAGAAATTTTACATAGATAAACTGCCGAAAAAAGCGGTTGCGAGAATGCTTCCCGACGGGCATTGCGCACTTTTTATAAACGGCAGTTTTGTGGAGGGGTGTCAGGGCAGGCATCCCGGACGTGTGGCGGCGTTTGATGTTTTGCGCTTTCTGAAAGAGGGCGAAAACGTAATAGCGTTCAAGCTTGGCGGCGCATATATGCAGGGAACGGAAAAAAGATCATACGAGCTTACGCACACGCACAACACAATGCTTGCGTTTTCGCTTGATATGGGCAGGAGAAAAATCCTGTCGGACGATGACGTGCTTTGCGGTATAACCGATGATGATAACTGGAACAGCGCTGATTTCGATGAGTCGGACTGGACAAACGCAGAAGCCGTTTTACGTGTGAGCGATGCGGACTATGAAAACTGCTGGCTTGCAGCGCCCGTATGGAAACCGTTTGAGCCTGTCATACTGCGCCCCGAAAAGGCGCTGCCGCTCGGAATATACGATTTCGGGAAAACGGTTGTGGGGTATCTTGAATTTCATTTTACAAAAGGCTTCGGAAAAAATATGACGCTGTACTTTGACGGCAGAGAAACAGCGGAGGAACTGGAGAGCGAAAAGAAAGCATATCAGATTTACACCATACGCACAACCATCCCCGAAAGCGGAATTGTGCGGATATACCGCCGCCGTGCATTCAGATTTGTACGTGTGGTTGAAAGCGATCTCGTCCCGAAAGAGGTAATGCTCCGTGAATGCAGTATGCCGCTTGAGGTTACGGGAAAGTTTGAGAGTTCGGATCCGCTTTTAAACGAGATAGACAAGACTGCGGAATACACTTTGCATATCAATATGCACCGTGAATTTGAAAGCTGTCCGAGGGGCGAAATGCTCGGCTTTACGGGCGATGTGCGCATCTGCTCGCTGACTGCGGCGTATTTATACGGCGAAACGGAGCTTGCAAAAGCATTTTTCACAATAAAGCGCGGCAACAGTACAGTGCTTACTCCGGGGCGTGTATATTCACGCACCGAGGAGCGTGGGTTGTGGGATTATCCTGCGTGGTATTTGATTATGGTACGTGATTATGTGCTGTGGACGGGCGACACCGAAACGGCGGATAAGTTATGGAGCAGCGTGGTTATGAATGCCGGTTGGTACGAGGACAAGCTGAACAAGGACGGCTTGCTTTATCAGCCTTTGCTATACACCGATAACGGATTTCACATAACGGAATATACCTGTTCAAGCAGCCGCACAGGCTACAAGGCGTTTCTTAACGCCGCTATGTGCGAGGGCTTTAATGCGGCGGCGGAGCTTGCGGAGTGGCTCGGCAAAGAGAACGAAAAAAAGCATTACGAAACTCTCACGACAAAAACACGCCGAGCAATATCAAAGAATTTGTGGAACAAAGACGCCGGTGCGTTTTATGATAAAGGCAGAGATTACATACCGCAGGATGGAAATGCGCTTGCCGTACTTTATGATGCGGCAGACAATGAGCAGAAAAAATCAGCTCTTGAATATTTAAAGAATAATATATGGTCAAAATACGGTTCGGCAATGGCGGATAAAGTTTCGGATTATCCCGACACGGAGTTCAGCAATTTCAAAGGCAGTGAGAATATTTCTCCGCTTATGAATACATATGAGGCAGAGGCTCGCTTTAAATTCGGCAGTGACAGCGATGCGCTCGAACTGATACGCCGCACATGGGGCAGTATGCTCGATAAGGGCGCAAAAACGTTTTGGGAGTACAACTGGAACGACCCGAAAAAGCGCTGGCTTTTAACCTCTCACGGCTGGTCGGCGGGAACGGCGTATCTTATGAGAGCATATGTCGGCGGAATACGTCCCGTAAAGCCGGGTTTTGAGGAAATTATCTTTAATCCGCACCCGGGAGACCTTGAATGGTTTAACTGCACCGTTCCGTCACCCTTGGGCGTGTTTGAGGTAAGCTACAGGGACAAGAGATTTACACTAAAATGCCCGAAAGGCGTCAAAAATGTGCAAATAAAACTTCCCAAAGGGACAATATTGGAATAGCATAACGGATTGCCGTTTAATTACGGCAATCCGTTTTTATATTTCATGCTTTAAAAGAACAAAAGAATTTTTATGATAATCTATAATTCCGTCACGTTTCATTTTTGCCAGCTCGCCCGACATGGCACTGCGCTCAACACCGAGATAATCCGCCAGCTGCTGACGGGAAAAGGGGATAGTAAACCGATTTGAACCGCTTATTGCCGATTGCTCCGAAAAATACGAGAGCAATCGGCTGCGTGTGCGCTTTGAGGCGGTGTGTATCATACGCACGGAAAGATTTATATTCTTCTGCGCCGATATGCGCACAAGATTGCGTATGATTTTTGTGTGATACGAGCAGGCGTTTTGGCATACCGAAAACAGCCTGTCCACATTTATAAAAAGCACCTCGGCGTCTTCGGCGCACACAACATCGCACAAAAGCTCCCTTTCGGGGATAACGGCGTACGCCTCGGAAAAAAGCTGTCCCTTGCTTATATGCGAAAATATCGTGCTTGTGCCGTTGTAATCCGTTACCGTAATATTTACGCTCCCCGTAAGCACAAGCCCCATATCCGACACGGTATCGCCCGTGCGGAAAATCGTTTCCGATTTCTTAAACCTCTTCTCATATGCGCCAAGACAGCTAAGCACCGATTTTATTTCATTTTCTTTTATTCCGTTAAATAACGGTGTTTTTGTTAAAAATAAATAATTCATAAATTCCTCAAAATGTTGTTTTAACAACATACTTTTTTGTTTGATGATACTATACTTTAAGAGAAAAGTCAATAGGCAGAAAGGAAAGGATACGATTATGGATAATAAAATGTTTTGTTTTCAGTGTGAGCAGACAGCCGGCTGTGCAGGCTGTACCGGCAAAGCCGGGGTATGCGGAAAAAGTGCGGAGGTTGCGGCGCTTCAGGACGAGCTTACGGGTGCGCTTATAGGGCTTGCCCGTGCAATGGGAAATAAAAAGCCGTCGGCGGACGTGAGCCGTGCAATCATAGAAGGATTGTTCGCAACGCTTACAAACGTTAATTTTGACGGGGAAATGCTCGGCAAAATGATTGCGGACGTTCGCAGTAAAAGGTCGGCGCTTGCTCGAAGATGCGGCAGCTGTGCTTCGCCGTGCGATAAAAAGAGCGAGTACGATATGGCGCAGTTATGGAATGCGGACGAGGATATAAGAAGCTTAAAATCGCTTATACTGTTCGGCATAAGAGGTATGGCGGCGTATGCGTATCATGCAATGGTACTCGGTTACAGCGATGATACGGTGAACGGATTTTTCGTTAAGGCGCTTAAGGCAGTAGGTGAGGATTGGGGTATGAATAAACTGCTCCCGATAGTAATGGAAGTAGGAAAGCACAACCTTACTTGCATGGAAATGCTCGATCGGGCAAATACGGAAACCTACGGCACGCCCTCGCCCGTAACCGTTCCGCTTATGGTTGAAAAAGGTCCGTTTATAGTGATTTCGGGTCATGATTTACTCGATTTAAAGCTTTTGCTCGAACAGACGGAGGGCAAGGGGATAAATATCTACACTCACGGGGAAATGCTCCTGGCGCACGGTTATCCCGAACTTAAGAAATACAAGCATTTAAAGGGTAATTTCGGTACGGCGTGGTATAATCAGCAAAAAGAGTTTAATGAGCTTCCCGCACCTGTCTTATTTACGACAAACTGCCTTATGCCGCCGAAGAAAAGCTATGCGGACAGGGTGTTTACAACCGAAGTGGTATCATATCCCGAGCTTGTGCATATAGGCGATGGCAAGGACTTTACTCCCGTTATCGAAAAGGCGCTCGAACTCGGCGGATATGGCGAGGACAAGCAGTTTACGGGTATGAACGGCGGAACGTCCGTAACCACAGGTTTCGGACACGGAGCGGTTTTAAGCGCCGCCGACAAGGTTGTCGGGGCGGTAAAGAACGGCGATATAAAACATTTCTTCCTTGTGGGCGGCTGTGACGGCGCACGTTCGGGACGAAATTATTATACGGAGTTTGTTAAGCAAGCGCCGAAAGACACCGTTATTCTTACTCTTGCGTGCGGTAAATACCGATTTAACGATATGGATTTGGGAACGATAGGTGGGTTGCCGAGACTTATGGATATGGGGCAGTGCAATGACGCATACGGTGCGATAAAGGTTGCCGTTGCACTTTCACAGGCGTTCGGCTGTGAAGTGAACGAGTTGCCGCTGTCAATGATACTTTCTTGGTACGAGCAGAAAGCGGTATGTATTTTGCTTACACTTCTGCACCTCGGAATTAAAAATATCAGACTCGGTCCGACTTTGCCGGCGTTTATATCACCCAATGTGCTTAATTATCTGGTTGAAAATTTCTCGATTGCGCCCATTTCCACACCTGAGGAGGATTTAAAGGCAATTTTGGGATAAAAAAGAGGGACTGCTGTGAAAACAGCAGTCCTTTGTGTTTCGGGTCGATGA
This sequence comes from uncultured Clostridia bacterium, assembly GCA_934481375.1. GTDB lineage: Bacteria > Bacillota > Clostridia > UBA1381 > UBA1381 > UBA4716. Next base: position 1,846 of record CAKSPN010000104.1, on the reverse strand, counting down.
GGGCATCGACACCTCTACATAGGGTTGATGAGACTATTACAGCGTTTCAAAGTCTATTACGCCGTCCTTATATATAAGGTCGGGTTCGCCTGCGATAAGCGGTGAGGCATATTTTATAAATTCATCGGTGACGCTCATTCCGTCCGAGCCTATCATTTCTGACGGAACAAACTTTTCCACATTTGCAATATCTCTTACGTCATTATACGAAATACGCATACTGTACGGGTCGTCCGAAATACGTGAAAAACCTGCCATAAAGCCTGTGTTTCCGTCTATTGCGTGCATTGTGCCTCTGTATCCTGCCTGGAACGCCTCGTCATAATCGCATAGCGATATATTCTGCGTGGAACAGCGCTGCATTGTGCTGAACTCGATATTTCTCGTTTTAATGCCGAGGTTATCCTTTATAAGGCTTTCGATAATCGAGCCGACTCCGCCGAGTGCGGCGTGGCTGAATCCGTCCTTCATAAGTCCTGCGGCAGTTTCGCCGATATATTTGCCGTCGCTGTCTTTTATTCCCTCCGATACGGCGATTATCGTTGAATTTTTTCTGTCCATAACACGGCTTAGTTTTTCGAGGAATTTGTCCTTGTCAAAAGCCGCCTCCGGCAAAAGCACTATATCAACGGGGGAAATTTTTTCACAGTTTGCAAGTGCGGCGGCGGCTGTCAGCCAACCGGCGTTTCTGCCCATTATCTCCGTAATTACTATTGATTTCATCTTGTACACGCTTGTATCGAGCGCAAGCTGGCGCACCGAATTTGCAACGTATTTTGCCGCCGAGCCGTATCCCGGAGTATGATCCGTAAGAGCAAGGTCGTTATCAATGGTTTTTGGTATACCTGCAACGGAAATATCGTATTTTTTCTGTGCCGCGTATTCCGAAAGCTTCATTACGGTATCCATTGAATCGTTTCCGCCGATGTATACAAAATATTTGATTTCGTATTTTTTAAACAGACTGAAAATTTTCTCGTACAGCTCCTCATTATCACCGATTTCGGGGAGTTTTCTTCGGCACGAGCCGAGAAAAGACGACGGCGTCTGCATTAAAAGTCTTAATGCAAACGGGTTTTTAAACCGTGTCATTTCAACGATTTCCTCTTTGAGAAAACCGTCAATTCCGTTTACCATACCGTATACCGTATCTACCTCGGCAGAGTCAAACGCACGCTTTATAACGCCCGCAAGCGAAGAATTTATTGCGGCGGTAGGTCCGCCCGATTGTCCGACAACTAAGTTTTTCATATAAAAATTAATCCTTTCGGTTTCACATATCACATCTTTGTATTATACCCTTTTTGACGAATAATGTCAAATGCTTGCAAGGTATTTATTCGGATTTCATAAATTTATCAACGCCGTTTGCTATTGCTTTGCCTATTTTGTCGGTTTCACTGCGGAGTGCAGCAAGATCGGACTGATTATCAAAGAAGCCTATTTCCATATATCCGCATGTGACGGGGGATTTATTGAACGCTATTAAGTATCCCTCGCCCGATATTTTGCCGCCACCGTGGACGGGAAGGCTTGTCGAGGCGGTTATTTCATCATTTATCATTTTGCCGAGACGGTTTCCGTCGGCGGCATATGACGGAAGTATTCCGCTTTGCGTATAATTGCCCGAAAGCTCAATATATGCACTGCCCCTGCCGCCGCCGGCGTTTGAATGTATGCAGATGAATGCGTCGGCGTCAGGTTCGGAGTTTATGTCCTGGTTGGGGTAGCAGTATGCAAAACGCTTTGTAACGGACGGATTTTCGGTGGCTTCGGAGCGTGTAAGACGCACGGTATAGCCTAATTCCTCAAGGTATTTCTTCGCCGCAAGGCAGTTTTTAAGGTT
>CAKSPN010000103.1 GCA_934481375.1 uncultured Clostridia bacterium | reverse complement strand
GTCAATGCTGGCTATGCAGTTCCCGACGGTTATTGCGTCGGCGGCAGACGGCACGGACGAACGTGAAGCGATTACATTTGCTATGCGCTCAACGGTTGCGGCAAGCCCCAATGTGGCAAAAGTATATAATAACAGCCTTTCGGCTGCAAGGGCAAAAGGCATGGGCTCTTTTGCAGGAAAGCAGATTGCGTGGACGGATATAAACTATACGTCCGTAGAGGAAGGAAAAGAATGGGTGGGTTTCAGTGAAGAACTGAAAAACTCCGGTTCAAAGGATTTAAGCGGAATAAAAGATTATTCAAAGGTTGTGTACACGCTTACAGCGGCGGACACTGTTGATTTATCAAATCTTTACCTGACCGTGCACTCGTCAAACGGCGCAATAGCAGGTATAAGCGCAGACGAATACTTCACAGCCGATAAAGACGGAAACGGCACACCCGACGTACAGGACGGGTATACAACCGTTACCGTTGACCTTTCAAGATTTACGGCTGACGGCGCAGTGAACTTTGTTGAGGGTCAGACCTTTGACGCGTCAAAGTTCTCAGGTATGGGTATTGTTAGAAAAGACGCAGACCCGAAACCGACATCATCGGGAAGAATTTCATTCTCAAAGATGAGCGTTGTAAGTATTCCGGCAGTTACCGATTTAGCGGCTGAAATAAGGAGCGGAATACAGCTTTCATTCACCAAGCCATCAATCGGAACAATCGACAAATACGAAATAGTAAGAACAAACGGCGCTAACAGCACAACATTTGAGCTTGCCGATGATGATTTTACTTTGGAAAACGGAAAATATGTTTATGTGGATACAACCCCCGAAGTTGAAATTGAATATTCATATAAACTGAGAATACATGAAAGCGAGTATGATATGTACTCGCCGTTCAGCAACGCCGTAACGGCTGAAATATCCGAGGACGACGGCGGCGATGAACTCCCGACGGACGGCGCAAATACAATCGTGTGGAACCCGAATGTACGTGATTTCTCGTGGTCGGGCGACAGATCGGCATATTCAAACCCTGATACTAACGGCGGCGGCGGACAGGCAAATGCAAACGCCGCCTCAATCCCGGGAATGGGTGCGGGTCAGATTTTAAGATATGACTTAAATCCGGCAAACTTTAAGGAATACAGCCGGTATGAGGAGCCGGGAACATGGCAGATAAAGGTCTACAGAGGTTATATGACAGCCGGCATAGCTTATGCTGAGGCGAAGGGCGGCGACAACGGTAACCAGCAATCTTCATATAACATAAACAGCGTTAAAGATACGGGATATGCAATCTTTACAATTAAGATTGATGAAGCGGTTCCGCTCGATAATCTGTACTTTATGATGGGTGACTCGGCTTCCGACGGCAGCCATGCCGATTCGAGAAACTACGTTGCAGTTCCCGTAACCGATTACATCACGGACGCAGATAAGGGCTCGACAACAACCGTCGCAATTCCGCTTAAGGATTTTACCCTTGCAAATCCGCATATGTTCCAGAATATGCGCAATAACGAATGGGCGTCGGCAAATACTCCCGACGTTGTTCAGGAGCTTAACTGGAAAGCGGTAAGAATTATGGGCTTTATGCGCCGTGTACGTAACGGCAACAATAATGAAAGCGATCCGCTTTTTGAAACTCCGTCATACACGAGCGGTTATATTTACTGCGGAAATTCGTTCGTAACAAACATTGCACCCGAAACGGATTTCAGAATTTACGACGTAAAAGAAGATAAAATAATATTAAAATGGACTCACACAGCCGACAAAGCCGTTAAGTACAACGTTTACAGAACAGACGGCGACGGTGAGAGAAGATTTATCGGCGAAACAACAAAGAACCAGTACGTGGACTACTACGAGGACGGAAAGTTCCCCGCAGGCGTTAAGTTCAAGTACGAGGTTGAGGCTGTGGACGAGTACGGCACAAGATCGCCCATGCAGAGCGATGAAACAACAATCCGTACAATCGACCACCCGAGAAAAGTTCAGGCAGCTTCACAGGAATCGGCTACAACCGAGCTTGAGGTTGACGTTTCATGGCAGGCTCCGCTGTTCGGCGAATTAAAGGAATACAGACTCTACAGAAACGGCTCGCTCTACAGAACGTTCGGCGCAGACGAAACCTCATTCAGAGATACGGAGTTTGTTGAACACAATGACTACACATACACAATGACGGCGGTTGATACAAACAATCTCGAATCACTCGCCACAAACCCCGTAACCGTAACGGCTTCGGCTCTCGGCAAACCGTCAAATCTCGGATACGAGGTTAAAAACCTTAATCAGGTTGAACTTTCATATGCGGCTCCGAATTTTGCCGAAAAGTATTACATTTACTTAAACGGCGAAAAGCTTGCCGAAACAAACGACGTTACATACACTGTTGAAAACGTTTCATACGATACGGCGCTCGTATTCGGTGTACGTGCCGTAAATGCGGCAGGCGCAACGTCAAACGAAACGCAGACGGAACAGTTTGTAATCAAAAACCCGAAGATGAACACATCGGCTGTTATCTATGACGACGCACTTGACTCCTCATTATCGAGAGCGCCTATGGCAGGTCTTGAAATGGGCGAAACAACAGCAAAGTCAATTATCGGCAAAAAGTCGATGAAATTCGACTTCTCAACAAGAAAAGCAAATACCTTAACGGGAGCTTTTTCGGGAAAAATAGACATAAAAAATTACCGTGACAACGGCGGACACCTCGGTTTCTGGCTGTGGGCGGACAACAATGCGGATTTGAGCAAGTTTGAAGTAGGCGTAGGTATGGGCGGCTCGGTTGCCGGCACAACCACAACAATGTATTCGACGGTTAAGGCTTCGGATTACGTTTCCGCTTTGGAAAAGTGGGTATATGTTGATATTCCGCTTAAAGACCTCCCCGACGCTTGCTCGGGAACAGCAAACGGCTTATCTCAGAGCCAGGCAATGGATTATGCGAAAGCAACGCAGTACTCCTTCCGTTACAACAACTCACAGCAGGAAACAGGTCCTATATTCTACATTGATCAGATGACAATCGATACGGGCGCCGCTTGGTCGATTTCAAGAATACAGGACGATAAGGGTACGGCGTCGCCGTCAATGTCGGCAGGCGCAAAATCTCTTATGCTTCAGTTCTCGGAGGATATGGACGCCAAAACTCTTACGTCAAACGGCGTAACATTAAGCTATGCTGACGGTGAGGAAACAAAATATGTAGGCTTCTACGGCGCATATGACAATAACACAAAGCTGTATACGCTTAATTTCCTTGAACCGCTTAAGCAGAATACGCAGTATACGCTGAACATCAGCGGTGCGGCTTCGGCAGAGGGAATGACAGGCACATACAACACAACGCTTACAACAAACGCCGATACTCCGGCAACAATCGACTATGCCGTTCCGGCAATCACGACTGTTATGTCAAGCACATCAACCGGTTCAACAACGACTGTTACGGTGGCAATGCCGTCTGACAGAACCGAAACGGTAAACAACTACACGATTAAGCTTTCGTACAACCCGACATATGTCGCATTAAACGGCGCAAAGGCTGTAACCGACACGCCTGACGGCGCAACGGTTAAGACGGAGAGCGGCAGTGTGACGATTTCCGGCACAAAGGACGGAAATACTCTTACAGGAACGCTTATGACGGTTAAATTCTCAACCGTTACGGCAGGAACGGCAAATCTTACCGTTTCGGGCAGATGCGAAGTTTACAACGCACAGGCAGACGCAACAGCCGTTGCAAACGTGAACGGAACATATTCGTTCACCGCAAAGAAGAATACCCAGCAGGGCAGCAGCCCGTCGGGCGGAAACAGCTCATCGAGCGACAACTCGGCAAGCCGTAACAACGGCGTTAAACCCGACGACTGGGCACCGAGCCCCGACACAAAGCCCGATACAAACACGGGAAATGCCGATAACTTTACCGACATTGCAGACGTACCCTGGGCAAAGGACGCTATTCTCTACCTTGCAAAGAAGGGTTACATAAACGGCTTTGACGACGGAACTTACAGACCGAACGACACAATAACACGTGAACAGTTTGCAAAGATAATTGTAAACGTATTGGGTTATGACACATACCAATATGACCCGGCTGAATTTACGGATATGGATAAGAACGCATGGTATGCGAAATTCGTTACCATTGCCGCAAAGTCGGGACTTATAAACGGAATTGACGATAACAATTTCGGAACGGGTATGGACATCACAAGACAGGATATGTGCACGATTATATACCGTGCAATCAAGACAGACAATATTAAGATGTCGGAGATTTATTCGGATATTCAGTTCAGTGACACAGCAAGCGATTATGCACAGGAGGCAATCAGAGAGCTTTACCGCTGGGGTCTTGTAAACGGAGTGGGCGACAATAAGTTCGACCCGTTCGGCAGTGTAACAAGAGCTATGGCAGCAAAGTTACTCTATCAGCTCTCCTTAAAGCTGTAATCAAAGTTCGGGCAGAGAAAGGAAAAAAGAAGTATGAATAAATTATGGAAAAACAGTCTGGCAATTCTTATGTCCATTGCTATGCTTATCACGCCTTTCGCCGCATTTGCGGCGGAGGGCGACGAGGACGCTGCCGCTAAAAGCGCAGTATCCTCGGAGGTTGAAAGCTACTTAAAGGCATTCGGAATTTTCGGCGATTCGGAAATAATAGATAATTCAGAAATCACAAGAACACAGGCTGCCGATTACTTTATCAAAGCCGCAGGCTTTGATTACGGCACAATCGTGGGAGAGGCGCAGAGCTTTGCCGATGTTTCGGCGGGAAGTCAGGCGTGGAAGGTATCCGAGGCGGCATTAAGACTCGGAATAGTAACGCTGAATGACGAGAGAATGTTCTACCCGTCAAGAACGGTTTCAATTGCAGAGGCTGCCGCAATGGCAGTCCGCACAATGAAAGCCGAGCCTATAGCGAATTTGAGAGGCGGTTACCCCAACGGATATATGGAGATTGCCCGCGACAGCTATCTCTTTAACGGCACATCGGGCGGAGCAACCATCACCAAGGCGGACGCCGCAATGATGGTTTACAATATGCATAAAGCGTATACGTACGATATTACCTATGAGGGCGACAGAATTTCGTATACAAAAAGCACGGAAACGACCGTTGCCGAGGATTTATTGGGCGTTAAAAAGTACAGAGCAGACTTTTTAAACACAGATACTTCGGACAACAGCATCGAGGTAAAATATATCGGCGGCGACAGAAAGGGTCAGACGGAAAAGCTTTTTGCGTCAAAAAAGATTGACGTTTCATCAATCGGCGGAAGCGGATATATTTACGTTGATACCGATACCGACGAAATAGTTTTCATTGAGGTAAAGAAAGGCTCGGACGTTCAGTTCGACTACATTGATGAAGTAAACAAACTCGATAAAAACAGCGACATAAGCGTAAGCGATATTAAGTATATTCATCTTAAGAACGTCGACAAGACATACGAGCTTAGCAAGGACGTTGCGGTATACTATGAGGACAAAAAGGTTACAACCGAAACATATAACTATATCGGCGCTTTTGCAAAGGTAGTTATCCAAAACGACGAAATCATAAGAATTGACGCATATCCCTTAAAGGAGGGCGGCCTTGTCCGCTATGCCGTAACCGAACAGCTTAGATTTGACGTAGCTGAAGATACTCTTATCTGGTACGATATGGAGGACTTCTCAACTCTTGAAGTTTATATCGACGGCATCAAGGTTGACGGCATTATAAAGCTTAAGGAAAATTATGTGTTTGACTACTGGTACGACAAGGATCAGAACAAGATGATGATTGTTGCGTCAAGCCGAGGCAAGTACGGCAGAGTAGAGGGTATAAAGGACGGCAATAAGATTAAAATCGGCGGCGTTTACTATGACATTGACGAGAACTGCTGTGACTGGAACGTTGTAAACGGCGAATACAGACGCGGCTTTGACTACGATAAGGTTGCAGGTCATGATGTTACCGTGTTCTTCTCGGACGATATGAAGGTAAGATTTATCCGCATCGATACGTCAAATGTGATAAACAATACAGTTCGAGGCGTTATCACAAACGCATACGAGGAAAAGGGAACAGGCGACAAGTATATAAAAATATTCCACGTCGACGATAACACAGGCGAACACGAATATAAGGTTGCCGAAAAATTAAAGAGCGGCTCGTTAAGCTTTGCATACGCACAGAGCGTATCAAAGGATTACGAGGGCGGCGGATTCCTCGAATTTACTATTAACGGAAACAATGAGATAAAGAACATAGGCTATGTGGAAAACTTCGGATACACAGCAAACTTTACGGGACATAATATCCCCGAACAGCAGGTTGTGTGCGGACAGTACATAGGTGAGGCAAAATGGTTCCTTATTCTTAATATCGACGGCGAATTTACCGTAAGAAAAACAACTTACAATAATATGATGTATATGCACCCGGTAAGTACTGCAAGATTTATAAGCGATTACAACGTAAGATACAATCCCGTTCCGCAGTACTTTATGGGACTCGGCTGGGAAAATTCTTACACGGCGTTTATGTCATACGGATTTATCAGCGATAT
>CAKSPN010000102.1 GCA_934481375.1 uncultured Clostridia bacterium | reverse complement strand
TTGCAGCACCCCTTCCCCGGAATTCTTAATATTTAGTTTTTCTTTCTCTTTGAATATTCAATATATGCGAATATTCCCAAAGCCGTTATCGCCAATGCGGATACTGCCGCAATAGGAGCGGCATCTCCCGTTTTCGGGTTTGTTTTGTTGTTTTTCGCTTTTGCCGGCGCCGCTGTTCCTCTCGGAGCGGCTGTTGCCGATGATTTCTGATCATACGGCTTTAAGCTGATATGGTCGTAAATTTCCACCTTATCGCCGTCCGCAAGAGTCAGCACATAGCTTGCCACAGCTCCCGCAGGTGCCTCCGATTTGCCGTCCGTAAGAACAATATCAGTCTTTGCGGAGTCTTTGCTGTCATATACCTTAACAGCGCCGTTTCCCGTCAATATGTATTTGCCCGGCATTATATCCTTGTCCTTGCCTACATATTTTGTACCTTTCATTTCCTGTTCGGGTACAACCGTTGCCGACGGTGTTGCCGACGGAGCAACCGTTGCTGTCGGGGTCGGAGTAGGTTCCGCTTTCTGCTCTGCCGTTGCTTTTATAACCCATTCCGTGTTCTCTTTTGCAAGATTTATATCACGCTCCGATACCGTATCGGCAACGGAGATTTTAAGCTTATATGTTTTTTCTTCAAGTGATGACTCTGTGTTCAGTTTTCCCAAACTGATATTCTTTATGTATTTTCCGGCATTATCCGTTTCTATATCGTCCGTTCCGGCATCGATTTTCGATATTACCTCTCCGCCCTCTCCCGTAATTTCAATATTGTATGTTCCGACAACGGATTTTTCTTTCCCGTCCGCATTTTCCGTACCGTCAACCATAGTAAGAACAAAGTCTACCGCACTTCCGTCTGCGCTTGCGCTCGTTACTTTCAGTTCCTGAACCGTTTCGCGGTTCCTTACGGTTATATCCGAAAGCTTATTGAAAAGCTCGCTTATATTCTTGGTTGTTTCCGCTTTTGAGCCTGCGGTGTATTTGTACGAAAGCGACTTGGAGTCATTTGCAACCTGCACGGTTGAAGTATTATCCGCAAATGCACCGGACGCTCCGACAAGCATACTCGCCGCCGTTATAATACTTATTAATAATTTCTTCATTTATCTGCGCTCTCCTTTACATCATTGCATAAATATACAAATATTATTATAGCACCGAATTTTATATTTGTCACTACTTTTTTAAAAAAAATTTTGCTTTTTTGCGTCTTTTATGGTAAAATTAATCTGTATGTAACACAATTTTAACAAAAGGAGACTTTTAACGTGAAACTGAAATACGAAAAGCTTTCTTCCCAAACCGAAGCTTTAATATCCGAAAATTTTCCCGGCAGAGTACAGCCGAAATACAGCGCACTGCGGCGTGACGAAAATTCCGACAGGCACACCGTTCTGCGCCCCGCATACTTGCGTGATACCGAAAAAATAATGAACTCCCTTTATTACAACAGATACGCCGACAAAACACAGGTTTTTTCTTTTTACAAAAATGACGATATTTCAAGGCGTTCGTATCATGTACAGCTTGTATCGAGAATAGCACGCACAATCGGCGGTCTTTTGGGGCTTGACCTCGATTTGATTGAAGCCATTGCACTCGGTCACGATATAGGTCACACGCCGTTCGGACATACGGGTGAGCGTTTTCTGAACAAAATTTACCACGAGCGCACGGGCAGATATTTCAATCACAACGTACACAGCGTGCGTGTTCTTGACAAGATACTGCACCTTAATCTTACCTTGCAGACCCTCGACGGCATATTATGCCACAACGGCGAGCTGGAGCTTGACGAGTACAAGCCGTCACAGCTTAATTCTTTTGATGAGTTTGACAAAAAAGTTGAGGCGTGCTACATTGATGAAAGCGCCATAGACGCGCTTATTCCCTCCACGCTTGAGGCGTGCGTGGTGCGCATATGCGACATTATCGCTTACATAGGAAAAGACAGGCAGGACGCCGTAAAAACTCACATAATCGAAAACGAATACATTTTTGAGGACAGTATTATAGGGCGTCACAATGCGCCTATGATAAACAACCTTATTGTGAACATAGTTGAAAACAGTTTCGGCAAAGACTATCTCAGGCTTGACAAGGAACATTTTGAGTCGCTCCGTCAAACGAAAAAGGATAACTTCAGATATATTTACAACAATGATGAACAGAATGAAAAGTACGACAATATCATACGTCCGATATTTGAAAGGCTGTATGAAGTGCTTATAAATCAGCTTAAATCCGGCGACAAAAACGCAATTATATTCCGCCACCACATTGATTATATCAACGAAAGCACACGCTACAAGACGTGTGAGGATTATTTTGAAACAAACACCTTTGACGATATTGTAACCGACTTTATAGCCAGTATGACGGACGATTATATTATTGATTTATACAAATACTTGATAGATGATACGTTTGATATAGGCTACATATCATATTTTGAGAATTAAAAAAAGTCCTTTACGGACTTTTTTTAATTCAGTTCAATATAATACGGGCAAATATCCTCATATTCCCCGTTTTTAAGTCTGAAACCGTTCGGAATAGTGCCAAGCTGTTTAAAGCCTATACGCTCGTACAAATGTCTTGCGTGGACATTTGTTGCCACAACGGCATTAAACTGCAAAACGCCGAAACCTATTTCCTTTGCACGGTTTATGCAGTCACGCACAAGCTTTTCGCCGATATGCTTTCCACGCACGTCCGACGCCACGGCATAGCTTGCATTGCAGATATGTCCGCACCGTCCGACATTGTTCGGGTGAAGTATGTACATACCCAGGATTTTGCCGTCCGAAACCTCCTCCGCAACACCGCAAAAGCTCTGTGCCGCAAAAAATTCAGCCGCCGATTTATCATCGAGCGTTTCCTCCTGCGGAAATGCTATTCCCTCTGTAACAACCTCATTCCATATTCTCGCCATAGACGAAATATCTTCATTTGTATAACGGCGTACAATAATATCGCTCACAGCCGTTCACTCCTTAATTATATATTTTTTGATTTGTCGATACAAGCTTTCATTGCGTCAATTACCGCACCGCGAAATCCGTTTCTTTCAAGAGAGGCAACCGCCTCAATCGTTGTACCCGACGGAGAGCATACCATATCTTTAAGCTCCGCAGGGCATTTGCCCGTTTCAAGCACCATTTTTGCACTGCCCAGAACCGCCTGTGCCGCAAAGGTATACGCCTGATTTCTCGGCATACCGCCCATTACGGCGGCGTCCGCCATTGCCTCTATAAACATAAACACATACGCCGGTGATGAACCGCTTACCGCCGTTACGGCGTCCATAAGCTTTTCGGGTATGATTTCCGTTTTGCCGAAGCTGTCAAGTATTTTTTTAACTTCCGCCGCCTCGGCTTCGGTCACGTTTTCATTATATGTCATTGCCGTCATACCCTCGCCTACAAGCGCCGGTGTATTTGGCATAAGGCGCACTATCTTAGTATCGTTTCCCAAAGCATTCTGCAATTTTTCAAGCGATTGTCCCGCCGCAATTGAAACCACAACCGTTTCTTTTCCGACACTTTCCTTTATTTCGTCCGCAACAGCGTATATAACATTCGGCTTAACGCAAAGAAAAAGCACATCGGAGTCCGCCGCAACGGATACATTATCCGTTGTTGTAAGCACGCCGTACTTCTCCATAAAGCCGTCAAGCTGTTCCTGCAAAACGCCCGATACGGTTATATCTTTCGGCTCAAAGCCGCTCTTCACAATCCCGTCAACAATAGCTCCGCACATATTTCCGCTGCCTATAAAGCCTAATTTCATAAAATCACATCTTTCATAAATATTCTAAATAAGGAGCTGTAAAAAATCTTTTACAGCCCCTTTTTTGATTATACAGGGTAAACCTTATTATCTCTATCGACAAGAGTATTGTCCACCTTGTCAAGCTCCGCTTCTCTGTATTTGAAGAAATCTACCGCAACCTGACCGAAGAGTGCATACGAAAGTACGTCCTCCTCCTGTCTTGTCCATTCGGCACATTCCTTTTTCATATTTTCAAGCTCGGGCTTTAAGAGGTCTGCCGGACGGCAGGTAATCTGCTTGTCGTTTCCGATTATCTTCTCGACAATTTCCGGCTTAATCGGTACGGGAGTTCTGCCGTACTCGCCCTTTACTATACCCTTTGTTTCCTTGGTTATCATCTTGTATCTTTCGCCCATAAGAACGTTCAGAACAGCCTGTGTTCCGACAATCTGCGACGACGGAGTAACCAATGGCGGAAATCCCATATCTTCACGGACTCTCGGTACTTCCTTAAGTACTTCGTCATACTTATCCTCGGCGTGCTGCTGTTTAAGCTGTGAAACGAGGTTTGAAAGCATACCGCCCGGTACCTGATATTTCAGCGTATTAACGTCAACGCCCATAACCTTTGTACTCATCAATCCGCTTTCGATATATTTTTCTCTAAGCGGTTTGAAGTAATCGCTTATTTCGATAAGCTTGTCAAGGTCATAGCCTGTATCGTATTCCGTACCCTGCAAAGCCGCAACAATCGACTCTGTAGGCGGCTGAGATGTACCCATTGCCAGCGGTGACATTGCGCAGTCGATTACGTCAACGCCTGCCTCGACAGCCTTAAGATAAACCATTGAAGCCTCGCCGCTCGTATAATGCGTATGGAGCTGAACGGGAATTTTAACCGTTTCTTTCAAAGCCTTTACAAGCTCATATGTCGTATACGGCAAAAGCAAACCTGCCATATCCTTGATACAGATAGAATCTGCGCCCATTTCTTCAAGCTGTTTTCCGAGCTTTACAAACGATTCGGTCGTATGCGGACCGCCTATCGTATAAGCAAGCGCCGCCTGGCAGTGTCCTTTTTCCTTTTTGCAGGCGTCAATAGCGCACTTTAAGTTTCTGACATCGTTTAAAGCGTCAAATATTCTTATTATATCAATTCCGTTTGCAATTGATTTCTGAACAAAATATTCAACAATATCATCGGCATAATGTCTGTAACCCAATATGTTCTGACCTCTGAAAAGCATCTGCAGAGGTGTATTTTTTGCTCTGTCCTTAATTTTTCTCAATCTCTCCCACGGATCTTCGTGAAGAAATCTCAGGCACGAATCGAACGTTGCTCCGCCCCATGCTTCTATTGAATGATAACCTACTTCGTCCATTTTTCCGACTATCGGAAGCATTTCTTCTGTAGTCATTCTCGTTGCTATAAGTGACTGATGTGCGTCACGGAGGACTGTTTCCGTAATTCCAACAGCTTTACTTCCCTTTGGCATTTATATTCACTCCTTTAAACTAATCAAATTCCGCTGAACATCGACAGGAACACGCCTGCGGCAACCGCCGAGCCGATAACTCCGGCAACGTTCGGACCCATAGCGTGCATAAGAAGGAAGTTTGACGGATTTTCTTTCTGCCCCACTACCTGCGAAACACGAGCCGCCATAGGAACGGCGCTTACGCCTGCCGAACCGATAAGCGGATTTACCTTACCGCCCGTAAGCCAGTACATAATATCGCCCAGGAACAAACCGCCCACGGTTGAGAAACAGAACGCAACCAAACCGAGAAGAATGATAAACAGTGTCTGTCCGCTGAGGAAGTTTGAAGCAACCGCCGTTGCACCGACCGTTACACCGAGGAATATCGTAACGATATTCATAAGCTCGTTCTGTGCTGTTTTTGCCAGTCTGTCACACACGCCGGATTCCTTAAGAAGATTACCGAGCATCAGACAGCCAACCAGTGAAACCGCATCGGGGATTATCAATCCCACAACGATTGTAACAACTATCGGGAACAATATTTTTTCGGTTTTTGAAACAGGTCTTAACTGTTCCATAACCGTACATCTCATTTTCTTTGTTGTCATCAGCTTCATTATCGGAGGCTGAATAACGGGTATGAGCGCCATATACGAATATGCCGCAACCGCAATTGCCGGAAGAAGTGCCGGAGCAAGCGATTTTGTAACGTAAATAGCCGTCGGACCGTCAGCACCGCCGATGATACCGATTGAAGCGGCTTCCTTAACGCCGAAGCCGAGCGACGGGATAAGCGCCGAAAGAACGAGTGCGCCCACGAATGTGAAGAACACGCCGAACTGTGCCGCCGCACCCAAAAGAATACTCTTCGGATTTGCTATAAGCGGACCGAAGTCTGTCATACAGCCTATGCCGACAAATATAAGCGGCGGATAGATACCGAGCTTAACGCCCAGATACAGTAAATCCAGCAAGCCGCCCTCACGGCAGACTTTTCCGACATCCAAAAGATGTCCGTCTATCATATACTGCGGATTGGTAAACCACTCCGTATGCATCATTATAGCCGCAGAGTCTTTAATCATCGGCAGATTTGTAAGAAGCATACCGAATGCTATCGGAAGGAGCAGTAAAGGCTCAAACTTCTTTACGATAGCCAGGTATAAAAGCACGCAGGCAATGGCAATCATTATTATCGTTTTAAGCGCATCTATACCGCCCGTCTGAAACAATGCCGCAACACCCGTACTGCTCAAAAAGTTCTCAAAACTATGTAACACTTTTATGTCACCACTTTCTTAAAATTTTTCGTTTTGTCAGTTAATCGAAACGATAACGTCACCGCTGTTTACGCT
>CAKSPN010000101.1 GCA_934481375.1 uncultured Clostridia bacterium | reverse complement strand
ATATTGTCGGTATATTTTATGGTTGTCGACAGCGATAATGTTTCCGAAACGGTGCATAAAATGCTCGGCAAAAAACTGACGGCAAAATTATCGGCGGTAAAAAATGAGTTCAAGCGCTATCTCGGCGGCTATGTCAGGGCGCAGTTTACGATAATGTGCGTAACGTTTGTGATTATGCTTATAGAATTTACGCTTGCAGGCGTAAATTACGCCATGCTTATCGCATTCGGCACGGCGTTTTTGGACGCACTTCCCGTATTCGGGAGCGGCATTGTGCTGTGGCCTTTGGCTGTGATAAATTTCTTCGGCGGAAATATCAAGGTCGGAATAATTATGGTGGTTGCCTTTGTATCGGTAGTGGTTACAAGGCACTTGATTGAGCCGAAGCTTGTAAGCTCCAAAATAGGTATGAATCCGATACTTACGCTTATGGCTATGTATGTAGGCTACAGGATTTGGGGCGTGGGCGGCATAATTTTGGGAACGATACTGCTTTTGGTAATCATAAGCTTTTATAAGGCAGGAATATTCGACCCGATTATATCATTGTTAAAACGCTGCGGACTGTTTGTGAAAAGTCAGTGGCAGCTGTGCAAAAAATTTATTAAAGAATTAGTGGAGGATAATAATGAGTAAGGAAAAATATTATATCACAACTGCGATTGCGTATACTTCAAAAGAGCCTCATATAGGCAATACGTATGAGATAATTTTAACCGATGCAATCGCAAGATTTAACCGTTATATCGGAAAAGACGTGTTCTTTCTGACAGGCACGGACGAGCATGGACAGAAAATACAGCAGATAGCCGAGGAGGCAGGCATAACTCCCAAAGAGCACGTTGATAAAATTGCGGGAAAAATCAAGGAAATTGCCGATATGCTCAATATCAGCTATGACAAATTCATAAGAACAACCGACGATTATCACGAAAAAGCTGTGCAGAAGATATTCAATAAGCTGTACGAACAAGGCGATATATATAAGAGCGAGTACGAGGGCTGGTACTGTACGCCGTGCGAGTCTTTCTGGACAAAGACACAGCTTAAGGACGGCTGCTGTCCCGATTGCGGCAGACCTGTCGAAAAAACCAAAGAGGAAGCGTACTTCTTCAAAATGAGCAAATATCAGGATAAGCTTATGGAATACATTGAAACTCACCCTGAATTTATACAGCCGGAATCACGTAAAAACGAGATGGTAAACAACTTCTTAAAGCCGGGACTTCAGGATTTGTGTGTTTCGAGAAGTACGTTCACATGGGGCGTGCCAGTTGAGTTTGACCCGGGACACGTAATTTATGTATGGATAGACGCTCTCGCAAACTATATTACGGCTCTTGGCTATACGCCTGATGAAAAAGGCGAGCTTTACAAAAAATACTGGCCTGCGGACGTGCATATTATCGGAAAGGATATACTGCGTTTCCATACAATATACTGGCCGATTATTCTTATGGCACTCGGCGAGCCGCTCCCGAAACAGGTTTTCGGACACCCGTGGATGCTTTTCGGCGAAGAAAAGATGAGCAAATCGAGAGGTAACGTTATATATGCAGAGGATTTGGTAAAGCGTTTCGGAGTTGATGCGGTGCGCTACTATTCACTTCACGAAATGCCCTTTGCGCAGGACGGAACAATAACTTACGATGTGTTTATAAGCAGATTTAACAGCGACCTTGCAAACAAGCTCGGAAACCTTGTAAACAGAACGGTTGCAATGATAAACAAATATTTTGACGGCGTTATTCAAGACGGCGGAGTCAGCGGTGAATTTGACGAGGATTTGAAAGCCGTTGCCGTGGGTGCAATCGATAAAATATCGGAAAAGATGAAAGCGTTGCGTGTTGCCGACAGTATGGACGAGATATGGGCTGTGGTAGACAGAGCAAACAAGTATATTGACGAAACAACGCCATGGATACTGGCAAAGGACGAGGCAACAAAGCCGAGATTGGGAACGGTGCTTTACAATCTTGCCGAAACGATCAGAATTATCGCATCATTGCTGACGCCGTATATGCCTCAGACGGCGGAAAAAATTGCGGCGCAGATTAATGCGGAGGATTTAAGCTGTGAAAGCGCAAAGACCTTCGGCGTGCTTAAGCCGGGAACAAAGGTCGGTGCGGCGGAACCGTTGTTTGCAAGAATAGACACGGAAAAAATGCTTGAGGAAATAGCCGCAGAAAGGGAAGAAGCAGAGGAGAAAATCGAAATTGCTCCGTATAAGGATTATATTGAGTTTGACGAATGGGAAAAGCTTGATATAAGAGTGGGAAAGGTTTTGGAGTGCGAAAATGTTCCGAAATCGAAAAAACTTTTGAGATTTACTCTTGAAGTAGGAAGTGAAAAACGCCAGATATTATCGGGTATTTCGCAGTTCCATAATCCCGACGAGCTGATAGGCAAAAACGTATTGTTCATTGCAAACCTTAAGCCGAGAAAAATGATGGGACTCGAATCGTGCGGAATGATACTGAGCGCCGAGTTTGACGGAAAACTGACGGTTCTCACAACGCTTAAAGATATTCAGAGCGGTGCTGAAGTGGTATAAACAATTACAAAAATGCGAGCCTTGCGGCTCGCATTTTTAAATGTGATTTTTCACAACGCTTGCAAAGGTTTTCAGTTCCTCCAAATTTGCGGCACCGGTGTATCGGTCAAGCAAACGCTTTTGCGTGTCCGCATCGAGTGAGTTGAAAAAGCTCTGCGCTTCGGGGTCTGATTTCAATAAATCATTTGTCATATTAAATTCCATCAGTCAATCACCTCAGCTTTATTATGCTGAATGACGGATTATTTTATACTGTCAATATCATACGGCGTAATCTGGTATACAAAGTAATTGAGCCAGTTTGAAAACAACAGGCTTGCGTGCGAACGCCAGCGCACAAGCGGTTTTTTTGACGGATTGTCATCGGGGAAATAGTGCTTCGGGATATTCGGCTTCTTTCCGGCTTCCAAATCACGGATATACTCGTTTTTGAGCGTGTCCGCATCGTATTCGCTGTGACCCGTGACAAAAATTCTCCTGCCGCCTTTTGTTGTGATTATATATACTCCGGCCTCATCAGACTCGGCAAGTATTTCAAGTTCTTTTACCTTTTTTATATCCTCGCTCCGAACCTCGGTGTGCCGTGAATGAGGGGCGTAAAAAACGTTGTCAAAGCCACGCACAAGCTTTGAAGTTTTTCTGTTTACACGGTGTTCAAACACTCCGAAACATTTTTCTTTTAAAGGATATTTCGGAATACCGTAATGGTAATACAATCCTGCCATTGACGCCCAGCATATGTGGAGCGTGGAGGTTACGTGTGTGGTGGACCAGTCCATTATCTTCACCAGTTCGTCCCAGTAGTCCACCTTGTTAAAATCAAGATTTTCCACAGGCGCACCTGTGATTATCATTCCGTCATACTTTGAATTTTTTATTTCGTCAAAGCGTTTGTAAAATGCCGCCAAATGCTCCGCCGGAGTGTTTTTCGACATATGGGAGTCCATTTGCAGTAAATCTATCTCCACCTGCAAAGGCGAATTTGACAAAAGGCGCATAAGCTGTGTTTCGGTTGTTATCTTTGTCGGCATAAGATTTACAAGAACAAGTTTAAGCGGACGAATATCCTGATGCATAGCCTTTTTCTCGGTCATAACAAATATGTTCTCTTTATTAAGCTGTTTTGTTGCAGGTAATCTGTCAGGTATTTTTATAGGCATAAACAAACACTCCCTTCAAACCGTATTATAGCATAAAAAAGGCGGTTTTACAACAAGATACGAATATTTTCAACACATTTGCACTATACTAACAGAAAAAAATGAGAAAACGGAGCAGTTATGTCAGATAAAAATTCGGAAAATAATAAGGAAAAAGAGAATATAGAGGATTTCGGGTTTGTCGAAACAAAAAATCCGAAAGGAAACATTCATTGCCTGACGATAATCGGGCAGGTGGAGGGACATCAGATACTTCCTCCGCAGAATAAAACTACAAAGTATGAGCATGTTCTGCCGCAGCTTGTGGCGGTGGAGGAAAATCCCGATATAGACGGACTTTTGATACTTCTAAATACCGTCGGCGGAGATGTGGAGGCAGGACTGGCGATTTCTGAAATGATAGCCGGAATGAGCAAGCCTACGGTGTCGCTTGTGCTCGGCGGAGGTCACAGTATCGGCGTTCCGCTTGCGGTGTCCTCGGATTATTCATTTATTGCGCCGACGGCTACAATGACGGTACACCCTCTGCGTATGAGCGGAACGGTCATAGGAGTGGCGCAGACGTTTCAGTATTTTGAAAGAATGCAGGAGCGTATATGCGAATTTATTGTATCAAACTCGCATATAAAAATGGAGGATTTTAAAAAGCTTATGCTCACAACCGACGATATGGCAAACGATGTAGGGACAATCCTCTTTGCAAAACGTGCCGTGGAAATGGGGATAATAGACAGTATGGGCGGATTGTCTGACGCACTTGCCAAAATGTATGAGATGATAGGAAAGGAAAAAAACAAATGATTTATTCATGCGTTCCGAGCGATGTTGTGTTTTTTGATAATACGCAAATTCGCCAAAGGCATATAAAACTGTACAATAACGTCACTTTTGAGCTGATTGACGGACGTGTTGACAGAATAATAAGCACCAATCCGCAGGATTTTCTGCGATATCATAATTTATTGGGTTCGGATAAAATATAGGGGATAATAAAATGAGTTTTTCATCGAGTAGGGTAATTCATAAAAAATCGGAGCAGGCAAAGCTTGCTCCGAAATCTACGTAAGGGTTTCTGAAAACAGATTAAATTATGTAATATTTATCATTCGTTTATCCTTGTTAATTTCCTCATCGCTTAATACTTTTTGTTTAACTAAATCGTTATGCATTTTAGCACGATCGTTTCTTGATGAGGCATCGGTGGAGCCGGAATAAACATAACCTTCTGTGCGCATATATGCATTCCATCTGATATGTTCATATAAAGTTGCGGTATCATTGTTAAGTTTTTCGTGCCGGCGATACATATCGTGAATGGCAGAGGCGATAGAAGAATTGCGGAAATATTCAATTTCATTGAAATCACGCGTGGCGTTTTCTATTTTTTCCGGGGTGTCAGCCCATGATAAGTGATGTTTTAAAGCAATAAATTCTAACTCTTCATTTACAATGGAATTATATGAAAACTGGTGTTTTAGGCTCCCGATGGTTTCTATATCATAATTTTGTTTTTTGTAATTAACAAGTCCTTTATCGGTCAGGAGCTTGTTTTTTAGTTCACTATGAACAACTGCACGGATTATAGGGTATATTCCTATTCTCTCAAAAAGAATTCTTACTTTTATTGCCGTTTCTATGTTTAGTTCATCATTTCCCAATGAAACATATACTATGGAGGTGTTTTTTAGTGAAGAAACTACAGAATTAAACTTATGAGTATTTACATCTGTATCATTAAAAAACTTTAAAGAGTATTGTGCTTCGCCCGGCTCGGTATTATTGTTGAGCAACATTATTTCCGGACATGCCGCAGTGAATACCGATTCTGCATACATTGATTTATCGATAACATTTATTTCTAAATTATATTCGGGTAATTGTCCGCACCAAAGCTCCCGCTTGCACAGAAAATGAAGAACAAACACGGGGGAAACGGTGTTGAAATTTTTTCTGTGCAAATGGAAAAAATCCGGGACAGCGAAAGAGCGGAACTTCGCAGAAGAGGTATAATTGATATTGCAGATCCTGCTCAATCAGACATCTTTAGAAAACAATTGCTTAATACAATATCAAAAATAGCTGTTTCAAAAAGTGAAAAGAATTATGAACACAATTTCCTGATTGGACTGGCATATCTTGAGGGCATAGATGTTGAGGTAGACAGAGAAAGAGCGGTAGAATTAATTACAGCATCGGCAAAAGCTGATTTGCCGGAAGCCATGGCAAAGCTTATTCATATGTATAAGGATGGTATGGGGGTTAGCTGCAGCAAAGAAAAGGCAAGGGAATGGAGTGAAAAGCTTGCAGAATATTATTTTTCCAAATACTGCGAAAATGATGCGGAAAGTGCGCAAGTAAAAATAATTAAAGAAATCTTTAATCACTACAATGATTTATATTGGAAAGAAGTAATTAAATCTTTTCTGCTTATTGCTGATCGTAAATTAAATTCAGAAGCTATAAACAATTTATTCGGTACAATATTAAGCTTGGGTATTTGTGAATATACTTTGCTTTTTGACAGTTGCCGGGAAATGGTTTGCCATACTGTTGAAACTCAAAAAATTTTAGTTACTGATTTAATAACAAAATCAGTAAGCGGAATTTATCCGCCATACGGACCGTTGTTCTGGTACGTACCGGAATATAAACTTTATGAAATTGCCGTTTTATCTTTGGGAAATTATAAAAGCGGCATTGAAGCGGCAAGAGCGTTCGCCCTTGTGCGGGATGTGTGTTTTATTTTCGGACAAGAGTACACTGCTGAAAAAATTACAAATGCGATAGATGTGTTCGGGCTGTTTCAAAAAGTGAAGCCTTTTTTGAACGGAGTTCGCAGAGCCTTATGTGAGCTGTTTTACACGGGAAGCACCTCATTTGCCGGTTCGTGTAACATTTATCCGAGATGTTTCAATGTAGAAGAAGCAAAGTCTTTTATGAATATAAATTGCGGTGTTTACGGGG
>CAKSPN010000100.1 GCA_934481375.1 uncultured Clostridia bacterium | reverse complement strand
ACTCGCGACGTTCACCTTGGCAAGGTGACGCTCTACCACTGAGCCACTCCCGCATCCCAAGTACTTGTATATATTATCACATTTCGGGCTTTTTGTCAATACAAAAATTAAAATATAATAAATAATTTTTACTCGCCGTACCGCGGGTAAATTAGTAATGATTGGCAATTGCGAAAATAATTCAAGTATGATACAATAGTATAAGAATAATACGGAAAGGACAGTCCTATATGACAAAGCTGTATATAGTCCGTCACGGTCAGACGGACGAGAACATAAAAAACGCCTGTATCGGGCGCAGTGATGTACCCCTTAACGGGATAGGCGTTTCGCAGGCAAGAAAGCTTGCCGACAAATTTTCCGATGTAAATTTTGAGGCTGTGTATACAAGTCCGCTCGTCCGTGCGGTCAATACCGCCGCACCGATAGCCGCTATGCACAGAAATCTCAATCTTATTATGAATTACGGACTTATCGAGCGTGATTTCGGAGAATGGGAGGGTATGACCCGTGATGAAATATGTCAAAAGCGCCCCAACGCTTTCAGACGTGAGAACGATTTGTGGTTTTACGAAACTCCCCCCGGCGGTGAGAGTATAGAGGAGCTGTATAAACGGTGCGCCGACTCGGCGGATAAGATAATCGCACAGCATACGGGCGGCGAGGTGCTTATGGTGACGCATCTTTTGACCGCAAGGAGCATAATCACGCATCTTATGGGACTTCCTCCGAAGCGCTGTGACAGATTTTTTCTCGATAATGCCAAAACGGCAGTGATAGAATATTCGGACGGGCAGGGAACTCTGCTCGGACTTAATATATAAGAACAAAGGGAAAACGGGGTTATACGGAAAGGGCTGAAACAATGGAAAAAGTAAGAAGAATTTTTGTTGAAAAAAAGGACGGATTTGACATTGAAGCGAAAGAGGTG
Organism: uncultured Clostridia bacterium; assembly: GCA_934481375.1. Taxonomy (GTDB): domain Bacteria; phylum Bacillota; class Clostridia; order UBA1381; family UBA1381; genus UBA4716. The sequence goes on along the minus strand of CAKSPN010000100.1, from coordinate 5,791 downwards.
CTGGAGGATTTAAGAGAAAATCTTTCAATGACGGGACTTGAAAAGGTCAGAATAATAAACCGCTATGATGTCGAGGGAATAAATGATGAGGAATACAAAAAGGCGAGAACTCTTATTTTCTCCGAGCCTCCCGTTGACAATGCTTTTGATGAGGAAATAGAAATAAACGAGGGCAGAGTGTTTGCGGTGGAATTTCTCCCGGGACAGTTTGACCAGAGAGCCGCCTCGGCAGAGGAATGTATATCCATACTTACCGAAAAGGAGCGCCCCAAGGTACGCAGTGCAAAGGTTTATGTGCTTATCGGCAATGTGAGCGATGCGGAACTTGACGCCGCAAAGAAATATGTCATAAACCCCGTTGAGGCACGTGAGGCTGACCTTGAAAAGCCGAAAACGCTCGATATGGATATTGCATATCCGTCAGACGTTGAAACGGTTGACGGATTTACCGATATGAGCGACGGTGATGTGCAGGCGTTTATAGATAAAATGGGTTTTGCAATGGATGCGGACGATCTTAAATTCTGCCGCCGTTATTTCAGCGAGGACGAAAAAAGAAACCCGACCGTTACGGAGCTGAGAATGATTGACACGTACTGGTCGGATCATTGCCGTCACACAACGTTTTCTACAAGAATAAACAATGTTACCGTAAATGACGGAAAGTATGCCGATGTTATAAAGGACTCGTATGCGGAGTATCAAAAGGCAAAAGAAGCGCTCTATCCCAAGGGCAAGGACGCCTGCCTTATGAATATGGCAACGATAATAGTAAAACAGCTTAAAAGCCGCGGACTTTTAAAGGAAATAGACGAGTCGGAGGAGATAAACGCTTGCTCGATAGTCGTTGACGTGGATATTGACGGCAAGGACGAGCCGTGGCTTATAATGTTCAAAAACGAAACGCATAACCACCCCACCGAGATCGAGCCGTTCGGCGGTGCGGCAACGTGCCTGGGCGGAGCAATAAGAGATCCGCTGTCGGGACGTTCCTACGTTTATCAGGCAATGCGTGTAACGGGTGCGGGCGACCCGAGAAAATCGCTTGAGGAAACGCTTGGCGGAAAGCTTATGCAAAGGCAGATAACACGCAAGGCTTCTTCGGGATACAGCTCCTACGGAAATCAGATAGGACTGGCTACAGGTCAGGTTCAGGAAATATATGACGAGGGATACGTTGCAAAACGTATGGAAATAGGCGCAGTTATCGGCGCCGCACCCAAGAAAAACGTAATCCGTGAAACGCCGTCAAAGGGCGACGTTGTAATACTTCTCGGCGGCAGAACGGGACGTGACGGTATCGGCGGTGCTACGGGCTCTTCAAAAGCGCATAACGATAAGAGCGTTATAACCTGCGGCAGTGAGGTACAAAAGGGTAATCCGCCCGTAGAGCGGAAATTGCAGAGATTGTTCCGTGACAGCAAGGTTACAACGCTTATAAAGCGCTGTAACGATTTCGGCGCAGGCGGTGTGTCGGTCGCAATCGGCGAGCTGGCGGACGGCTTGAGAATAAATCTCGATAAAGTGCCGAAAAAGTACGAGGGACTTGACGGCACCGAGCTTGCAATAAGCGAATCGCAGGAAAGAATGGCGGTGGTTGTAAGAAGTGATGACGCCGAGAAGTTTATCGCATATGCGAACGAGGAAAACCTCGAAGCAACGATTGTTGCGGAGGTAACGGACGAAAACCGCCTTGTTATGACATGGCGTGAAAAAACAATATGCGATATATCACGTGATTTTCTTAACACAAACGGCGCACCGAAAAATACCGATATTGAAGTTACCATGCCGAATGATAAGGATAGATTTTTCAATGCTGAGGTAGTTTGCGATGTCAAGCAAAAATGGCTCGAAACACTTTCCGACCTTAACGTATGCTCGCAAAAGGGTCTTTGCGAAAAATTCGACTCAACAATCGGCGCAGGATCGGTGCTTATGCCGTTCGGTGGAAAGTATCAGCTTACCCCGTCCGAGGGGATGGCGGCAAAAGTGCCTGTGTTGGACGGTGAAACCAATACCGCAACGGTAATGACGTTCGGATACAATCCGAAAATGTCAAAATGGAGTCCGTACCACGGCGCGGTATATGCCATAGTCGAGTCCGTGTCAAAGGCGGTTGCCATAGGTGCGGATTATAAGAAAATATATCTCACATTCCAGGAATACTTTGAAAGACTCGGAACAGACCCCAAGCGCTGGGGAAAACCGTTCGCCGCACTTTTGGGCGCATACAGAACACAGCTTGAACTCGGCATTGCGGCGATAGGCGGTAAGGACTCAATGAGCGGTTCGTTTAATAACCTTGACGTTCCGCCGACGCTCACGTCGTTTGCGGTTGCACCGCTCAAGGCGGATAAGGTTGTGTCGCAGGAGATTAAAAAGACGGATACAAAGCTTGTTATGTTCACGCTTAAGCGTGACAAAAACGATTTGCCCGATTTTGGCGCATTAAAGGCAATGTATGAGAATGTGCATAAGCTTATATCGGACGGAAAGGTGCTTTCCGCATCGGTTGTGAAAGGCTTCGGACTGTGCGAAACGGTAAGCAAAATGGCGTTCGGAAATATGATAGGCGTTGAGTTTGATAAAAACGTTACAAACGATATGCTGTTCTATGCTCCCATAGGCTCGATAGTACTTGAAGTGGAGAACGATACGGACTGCGGAGTTACCGTGGGATATACGAACAACAGCGGAAAAATCAAGATCGGTGCGGTGAATATTGACCTTGACGAGGCTCTGTCGGTATGGAAGGCTCCGCTCGAAAAGGTGTTCCCGACAAAGGTTAAGGACAGCAGAACCGAACCCGAAACTTACAGCTTTAATCATAAAAATATTGTTGCGGCAAACGAAAAGTTTGCAAAACCGCGCATATTTATACCCGTATTCCCGGGTACAAACTGCGAGTATGACACCGCAAAAGCATTTGAGAGAGCAGGCGGTACGGCGGACGTGTTCGTTATAAGAAACCTGACGGGTGAGGACGTCGCATACTCTATGGCGGAAATGAAAAAGCGCATAGACAATGCGCAGATAGTAATGCTGCCGGGCGGATTTTCGGGCGGTGACGAGCCTGAGGGCAGCGGTAAGTTTATCGCAACGGCGTTCAGAAATCCGCTTGTTAAGGACGCTGTCATGAATATGCTCAAAAACCGTGACGGACTTATGCTCGGTATCTGTAACGGTTTCCAGGCGCTTATAAAGCTCGGACTTGTTCCCTACGGCGAAATACGTGACCTTGACGAGTCGTCGCCGACGCTCACGTTCAATACGCTCGGCAGGCATATCTCACGTATGGCATATACAAGGATTGCGTCAAATAACAGCCCGTGGCTTGCGAATGTGAATGTCGGCGATATTCACACCATTCCGCTGTCTCACGGCGAGGGACGCTTTGCGGCGTCGGACGGGATTATAGCGAGCCTTGCAAAGAACGGTCAGATTGCAACGCAGTATGTAAATACGGACGGAAAGGCTACGTATGATACGGAGTGGAACCCGAACGGCTCGGCGGCGGCGATAGAGGGTATCACAAGCCCCGACGGCAGAGTGTTCGGCAAAATGGGACACAGCGAACGTATAGGCGAAAATATTGCGTTTAACGTGCCCGGAAACAAAAATCAGAAGTTGTTTGAGGCAGGGGTAAATTATTTTAAATAATTATCGGGTTTATTTTTTAGGGGTTTCAGAAAAATAGTGCAGAATGGACAAACTGAACCCGACGGCGTACATAGGTACTCCGAGTGGTTCAGTTTGTTCATAGCATAAAGCGTTTTTTGAAAGAAATTTGGTATAAAACAAATTTCTACATTTGGTTTTAACTCATTTTTATACTTGCAGACTTTATATCTGCTTTTTTTCACACTTTATGCGGTCTGTGCATTTTGCTAAACCCCAAAACTTGACTTTATGTTAATTTTAATGTATAATTTGTTTTGTGCGGAGGATAAGTCTGCACAATTTCTTTGTGCGTTTGAAAGGAACGGATATAATTATGAAATATGATGTAATTATTATAGGCGCAGGGCCGGGCGGAATATTCTCGGCATATGAATTAATGAAAAGAAATCCAAATCTTAAAGTGGCAATGTTTGAAACGGGACACTCGCTCCGTAAAAGACGCTGTCCCATAGACGGCGAAAAGGTGAAATCCTGTATCGGCTGTAAGGTCTGCTCGATTATGAGCGGTTTCGGCGGTGCGGGCGCATTTTCGGACGGTAAATATAATATAACAAATAATTTCGGCGGTACTCTGCACGAGCATATCGGCAAGAAAAAAGCGCTCGAGCTTATGAAATATGTCGATGACATCAATATGCAGTACGGCGGCGAGGGAACAAAGCTGTATTCCACAACGGGAACAAAGTTCAAAAAGCTTTGTATTCAAAATAAGCTTAATCTGCTTGACGCATCGGTGCGCCACCTCGGAACGGATATTAATTTTATCGTGCTTGAAAATATATATAACGCATTAAAGGATAAAATAGATTTCTATTTCGATACGCCCGTAAATAACGTGGAAAAGGTTGACGGCGGATATAAAATCGATTGCGAAAACGAAACGTATGAATGCAGTAACTGTATTATTTCGGTCGGCAGAAGCGGCAGTAAGTGGATGGAAACGGTCTGCAAAAATCTTGACATCAAGACCAAATCAAACCGTGTCGACATCGGCGTGAGAGTGGAACTGCCGGCGGTTGTGTTCTCGCATTTGACGGATGAGCTGTACGAAAGCAAGATTGTGTACCGCACGGAAAAATTTGAGGATAATGTGCGTACATTCTGTATGAATCCTTACGGAATTGTCGTAAATGAAAATACAAACGGTATCGTTACCGTAAACGGTCACAGCTATGAGGACGAGAAAATGCGTACCGAAAACACCAACTTTGCACTGCTTGTGTCGAAGCATTTCTCGGAACCGTTCGAGGACAGCAACGGCTACGGCGAAAGTATTGCCAGACTGTCGAATATGCTCGGCGGCGGCGTAATAGTACAGCGTTTCGGCGATCTTATAAGAGGAAGAAGAAGTAACGTAAAGCGAATTGAGGAGGGACTTGTAACACCTACGCTTTCGGCAACTCCGGGCGATTTGAGCCTTGTGCTTCCGAAACGTATTCTTGACGGTATAATCGAGATGATACACGCACTCGATAAGATTGCGCCGGGTACAGCGAATGACGATACGCTCCTCTACGGAGTTGAGGTTAAGTTCTATAATATGGAGGTAGAGCTTAACGATAATCTTGAAACAAAGCATAAGGGACTGTACGTGATAGGCGACGGCAGCGGAATAACACATTCGCTGTCTCACGCATCGGCGAGCGGCGTGTTTGTGGCGCGTGAGCTTACACCGGAGCAGTAACACATATTTCGGGTTGATGTGGGCATCGACCCATACGAATTATGTCAACCGTACGCCGTAGGGCAGGGGCTTGCTCCTGCCGAAAACGAAACCGTATATTGTGCGGGTCGATGTGGGCATCGACCCCTACAGATATTTGTTCACGCTGTACGGGACATCAACCATAAATTTGTTATCCCTATCAAACACAAGGGGCGGTAAAAAATGCTTTTTTACCGCCCCTTGTTATATTTTTTATTCCGTTACTATCCCGTTGTCCACTCTGCGCTGAATAAGCTCCATACGCTCGTCAAGACTTGCGCCTATATCGGCGCAGTCACGCAAATCACGGTATATCTGTTCGTACCCAGGTACGTTTTTCTTGTAGCAAATCTTGTGTTCCAGACTTGCCCAGAAGTCCATGGAAATCGTGCGGAACTGCAC